>CAZWKK010000338.1:0-2288 GCA_964634855.1 uncultured Anaerolinea sp. | reverse complement strand
GGGCAAAGGCACTTCCATTCTGGCCTGGGTTCCCCTGCCAGAAGAGGAAAGCGGTATTGTTGAATAACTCCCCCGAAAGTTAAGGAACATTTATGACCTCTACCCATTCAGATAAAGCAGCCCTGCGCGGCGAACCCTCTTACGTTTGGCGTGATGGCCAGCAGCGCCGTCTGCAAATGGTGCTTGATGCTGCTGGTGAACGCATCAATGGCGCCGTGTTTGAGAATGGCTGCGGTCTGGGCTCCTATCTGATGCGCCTGCAAACTACAGACAACTTCACCGTGGGTCTGGATGTTGAATTTGAACGTACCCTGGATGCTCACCAGAAAAGCCCCAATGTGCTTTGCGGCGTGGGAGAAAACCTGCCCTTCCCCAGCAACTCATTTGACCTCATTTTAAGTAACGAGGTATTGGAACATGTGCAGGACGATCACAAATGCGTTTATGAGATCGTACGCACCCTCAAACCCGGCGGCCGGGTGGTGATCTTCTGCCCCAACCGCGGCTACGGCTTTGAGACCCACGGCATCTACTGGCGCGGCACCTATCACTTTGGCAATATTCCCTTCGTCAATTATCTGCCCCGCAAATTACGCGACCGTCTGGCCCCACATGTAAATGTGTACACCCGCAAAGGACTGAGCGAGCTATTCGCCGGCATGCCGGTGAAGATCATCACCAAACGCACCATTTTTGGCGCCTATGATAACATCATTGCCCGCTGGCCCGGTCCCGGCAAGGTGCTGCGCGCCGTTTTGCAAGCGCTGGAAAAGACCCCCCTGCAGGTGCTTGGCCTCTCGCATTTCTGGGTCGTGGAAAAACAGAGTTCATGAGATCTGCCCACGAATTACGCGAATTTCACGAATAAAAACCAAAAAATCAATTTCACCGTCTCCTCGCTCTTAAACTATCCCTGATGAATGAGTTCTGATCACTAGGTCGTGATTCCTGATCACTGGTTACTGGTTACTGATTACTGATCCCTACTCACTACTCTCCACTCTCTACTCTCTATTCTCCGCCTTTTCAGTTGCGCCTCTCGCCCCTTTGGGCTACAATCGCCTCATGACTTGGAACCTTATCGGACACAGCTGGGCGGAAGCCTTGCTCAAACAACATCTCGTACATGGAGATGTGCGCCACGCCTACCTTTTTGTGGGTGCCCCCGGTGTGGGTCGGCGCAGCCTGGCCCTTGAATTTGCTGCGGCCATCAACTGCACCCAGCCACCTGCCCCCGGTGAATTCTGCGGTCAATGTCGTACCTGCACGCAGATCCTTGCTGGTCAGCACCCTGACCTGGCCATCATCCGTGCCGAAGGCGACAGCCAGACCATCAAAGTGGACCAGGTGCGTAATTTGCAGCACAGCCTCAGCCTGGCGCCGTATGCAGCCAAATACCGCATCGCCCTGCTATGTGATTTTCAGCAAGCCAACGCCAATGCCCAAAATGCCCTGCTCAAAACACTGGAAGAAGCACCGCGCCAGGTGATCTTGCTGCTAACAGCCGATTCTGCCGAGAACCTGCTGCCCACCATCGCTTCCCGCTGCGAGATCCTGCGTCTACGTCCTGTCTCAGTAGAGACCCTCAGCGCCTCACTGCAGGAACGTTGGCAAATTTCCACCGAAAAGGCTCGCCTCTATGCCCACCTGGCCAGCGGACGTACCGGAACCGCCGTGCAATACTCCACCTCTCCTGAGACGGTGGATCAGCGCGCGGCGCTGATAGATGATTTTGTCCGTCTGTTGGGTCAGCTTAAACGCGACCGTTTTACCTACACAGACACACTCAGCAAAAGCCGAGAAAGCGCCCGCCTGGCCTTGCAGACCTGGTACAACTATGCCCGCGACCTTATGCTGCTCTCCAACCAACCCAACGCACTGATCACCAATTTGGACCGTGAAGCAGAACTAAAAGAGATCGTGCGTAAGTCATCTCCCTCTCAGACACTGGCCATTCTGCAATCCATTGATGGCGCTCTGGCCAACCTGGAAGCCAGCGGCCATCTGCGTCTGCTTTTGGATGCTCTTTTTCTGGAATTACCCAGGTTATAACCCCCTCCCCAAGAGAAAAAACAGGACACGATCTCTCGTGTCCTGTTCGTAATTAGATCATAAAGTCTTCACCATGCCACATGCCATTATCCGGCGGGTGGATCGTGGCTGGCTCTTTGTGGCCGCCATCACCAGGGACGGGAGGCTGTACTTTACGCTGCATGGAAAGCTGTGCTTCCAACGCATCCAGCCGGCGCATCAGCTGATTGACAGATTCGCCGATGGCATCTGGCATT
>CAZWKK010000337.1:0-2290 GCA_964634855.1 uncultured Anaerolinea sp. | reverse complement strand
CAGGCGCTTCCACCTCGCCGGTGTTGAAATTTCGTTGGAAGTTGGTTGAGTCATCATGGGCGTCCCATAAAGCAAATTCCACCGCAGAGAAGAGGTCAAGCCGGGCATTTATTTCCCGTTCATTTGCCAGTGTGATATCCCAAACTTCAAATTCCGAATTTAATGGAACAAAGTAGCGTGTTACAGTGCTAATGCCATCCTTTTTTGAGCAAATGATGGTGTAACCCATGCCGTGACGGCACTCATACCCTTCCAAATCTTCCCGTACCGGCATCCAACTTGGGGACCAAACCTTGCCGCTTTCAGCATCGCGCAGGTAAAGATAGCGACCCCCCATATCCAGGGGAGCGTTATTATATCGGTAGCGGGTCAGACGTCGGAGGCGGGCATCTTTATAAAAGGAATAACCACCAGCGGTGTTTGAAATAAGTCCAAAAAATGAATTCGTCCCCAGGTAATTGATCCAGGGTAAAGGGGTATCAGGGCGCGTAATGACATATTCCCTAGATTGATCGTCAAAAAAGCCAAATCGCATGGGAAAACCTCCATCTTGAACCAACAACAATTAATGACTTATTATAGAGTCCTGATAGTTGGTTTGTCAAAAGGTCCTTCCTAAGTCTGTTCGGAAACCCTCAAACTGATGTAGCAGTAACCACGATTTTCTCTGCGACTTGCAGCACAATTATGCATATAATTGAACTACTCATCGCTTGATAGCCTGACCTTACTATGGAATGGGATGCATTTTTAGATGTCTTCATCTGGAATGACGAATTGATTGCGAATTGAAAGATTTCACTAGAAACGATTTGGATTTTTCACTTTGCGGACTGAACTGCAATTTATGCCCAATGCGTCTGGGTGGATATTGCGCTGGGTGCGGCGGAGGAGCTGGCAACCAACCCTGCGCGATCGCCAGATGCAGCCTGGAGCATAATAGAGTGGAATATTGCTTCCTTTGTGATAGTTACCCATGCGAGAAATATAACGGCGCGGAAGCGTACGATTCCTTTATCACTCATCAGGGGCAACTCAGCCACATCAAACGGGCGCAAGAGATCGGGATGGAAGCTTATAACCATGAACTGACCAGGAAGGCTGAAATCCTACAAATTTTGCATAAAGATTATAACGATAGGCGCCGGAAGACCTTCTATTGCGTCGCGGTCAACCTGCTGCCTCTGGAGCGGATTGAACAGATCATAGACCAGCTCGCAAATAATCCAGCTATAAGCGTACTACCTCTGAAAGACAAAGCAGCCTGTGCGGTCGCTCTGTTTGAACAGGACGCTTCCCGGGATGGTCTCGTGCTCAAGCTTCGTAAGAAGCCAGCAGACTAACCTATTATTACCTTCTCAATTCAACCTGGTTAAAAACAGAGATTATGTAATTTTAAGCCAAACTGCCGACAGAAAGAACTCACCAGTGAATGTCGTCTATCCATTGACATGCTTCAAAAGCGCGACCACCTCACCGTCGGTCACCTGCCTGAAATCGGAATAATACGCTCCCACTGCCCCCAGATAAGCCCGATCGATTTGCAGAGAAACCAGGTCGACACCCATGGCTATCAGCTTTCGGGAGATATTGTAAGGAGTGACAGGAATCGCGACGATGACCTGTTTTGCTTTGCGTTTTTCCATTGCCTTGACAGCTGCCATCATTGTTAATCCTGTGGCGATACCATCATCCACAATGATTACGATCTTCCCTTTCAGGTCGCGAGGTTTATTGTTTCCCAGGTATTCGAGTCTCCGGCGCTTAAGCTCAGCCTTAGTCCGTTCCACTTCCTTCCAAAACCATACTGGGTCGACGGAATCCACTTCAAATTGATCGCAAATCATCTCCCCCTCCTCGGCAATCGCTCCGATGGCGTACTCTAGATTATAGGGATGCCCAATTTTCTTAGTGAGCACAAGATCCAATGGAGCGTCCAATTTCATCGCGATTTGCGCTTCAAGCACCACACCTCCCCTTGGAAGCGCGAAGACGACCACTTCCTGACCCCGAAATGACTCCAACGCATCTGCCAACTGGATGCCTGCTTCTTCTCTATCACGGAACATTGGAACCACCTCCAATCTTTCCATTCATAGCAGAAAATTCATCATTTCACGAGTTCTGAACTCGCTTATTATTAGTATACGTTATCCTGCATGGGATGTTGGAGGTTGGAATTGAACTTAGAATTATCCAGAAGTTTTGTTTTCAAGAACGCCAGGCCGCTAGACTTGGCAAGGTGGATGTTCCTGTTTGAAAATGGCAGCAAGGTAGACGTCCTCAAGAT
>CAZWKK010000336.1:0-2302 GCA_964634855.1 uncultured Anaerolinea sp. | reverse complement strand
AGTCTTGCAGGGGAACAATCTCGATCAGAGGATTGATCTCACTGCGCAGTGCAGGCGTCATACTCTGTGAGTGGTCCAGGCGCTTCTCTGTAAAATTGGTGGGGAAGCCCAAAAATTGCGCCGGTAGATGCTGACGTAGATAAACATTCAATGTCTCGACTTTATCGGCATCTGCGGCACGCAGAAAGATCTGCCCGCGCGGCCCCCAGTTATGATCCATGCTGGTGGGAGTGTCGTAGCCCAGCACGTCAGATCCGTAGCCGATGAGCGCGGCAGTATAAACCAGGGACGGGTCAAATTGAGACAGCAAGCCCTGTACCACCTCATCAAAGAAGCGCCGGTTCAATTCCAGACCGGGCAGAAAGTTGAGTTGGCGGATCGAGAATTCGGGCATTTTTTACTCGCTGATGGTCTGTACCTGTACCGCTTTGGGCCGGTCAATGATGAACAAAGCCGCCAGGCCAATGACAGAAACGATCGTTCCGACGATGAGCATGAGGGGCACTCCGCCACTGGAATCGAGCATAAAGCCGCCGGCCAGGTTGCTGATGAGACCGCTCATGCTGGTGGTGAGCATCATCAAAGATTGACCCTTTACTTTGTCCACATCTGGAATAACCTGGTTGACGTAAAAGACCGAGGCGGGGGTGAAGATGGCGTAGCTCAAAGATTCCAAAGTCTGGGAGGCAAAGATGCCGCCCACGTTGGTGGCCAACAGCATGGTGATGGATTTGATCACGAAGAAGATACCCGCAATCTTCAAGAAGAGGGCGGCATCGGGTCGGCGCCGATACAGAATGGGGAAGAGTGCCATGGCAGGCATCTCCACGACGGCGGCCACGGCAGCCGCAATGCCCATATCCGAGTTATCGCCGCCGACGTGCTCAACGATCTGAATGAGGAAGGTGTTGATGAGGTTGTGCGAGATGAAGATGAGGGTCAGGGCGATAAGAACGGCCATAAAGACCAGATTCTTTTTGGCAAATTGCAGCAAGCCGCTGGCCTGCGGTTCTTCATGGAGGTGCGACGGAACAACCTTTTCAGGGCGTGGGAAGAGCCCCACCAGCAAAATAATGAGTAGCATCAACAAAATATCACCGTAGAGGATGACCATAGATCCAAAACGGTTGACCAGGAAGCCAAGCCCAAAGGACAGCAGGGCGAAAGCAAGCGAACCAATGCCGCGTGCCAGGCTGAAGTTGATGGGCGTACCGCTGTTGATATGCTCCATGGCCAGGGTGGTGATGAGCGAAGTCTGCGCTCCAAAGAACACCTGCAGGAAGACAAACAACCCACCGATGACGAAGATGTTGGAGGGAGCAAACAACAAGACCACGGCGATCAGCATGGTGATGGCGGAGACGATCATGGTGATCTGCTTGAGGGTCAGCTTTTTGCTCTTGTCGGCAAAATCAGCCAGGGCAGGCACGAGTACAATACCGGCCAGACTGGAGAAGGTGAGGGTAAGGCCCACCTGGGTGTTAGTCAACCCGCGGCTGAGCAGATAAACGGCAGCAAACATGAAATAGGTGCAATACCCCATGATGAGGACCGCTTGAATGATGGAGTACTGAATGGTTAGGGCCTGCCCCTTTTTTTCGTTTGCCTGCATGAAAAAACGCTCCAATCTACAAATGAAGAAACCGCCCTTATTATAGCCGGAGCGGACGGTATTAATCTTATGATTTCCTGGAATTCGCAACGCGAAAACTAAGAGTTTCCCCATCTTCCGCATAAAGGACCATGTCGCATTTCTGCAGAACATGTTGTGAAGCATAATTGGTGCGCAACACTTTGAGCGCGGTCACCCAGCGGCAATTTGCATCCTGGAAAGCCCAGTGGATCATGGCTTGCGCGGCTTCACTGGCAACCCCCTTCCCCTGATGCAATGGATCGATGCCATAGCCGATCTCAGCTTCGCCATGCTCATTGGGAATTCCTTTGAAACCGATCAGACCAGCGCCAAAGGGCAGGTCGCGGAGCACGATCAGCCAATAGGTGTACCAATCCAGTTGCGCAGGGTCAGCTTTTGCCATTTTCTCAAGTTTCATAGAAATGGCACGTTTCACCACATCGGTGATGAGTGGGCGCGAGACCCGGAGCCCCAACTCTGCTTCAAGTTGAGCGGGGTCATCCAAATAAAGGTGCAATTGTGCACTGGAGAGCGGAATCAGGTCGAGGCGTCGTGTTTTGATCATCTTATTCAGCCGTAGATGGTGGATCTTTCCTATCAATACCATTATAGCTTGCCCCAAAATACTGGTCATTAGGCGGGGAGCGTTTTCTCAGACTCTCCGTATAA
>CAZWKK010000335.1:0-2323 GCA_964634855.1 uncultured Anaerolinea sp. | reverse complement strand
GAAGCAGAATTGCTGAAAAAGTTAAACCATGAAGGCTTGCCCCGTTTGATAGCGCAATTCCAGAACGAACATATGATTTGTGTAGTGAGGACTTTTCAATGCGGGCAAAATTTACAGCAGCTCGTGGCAGATAGAGAGTTGAATTACCATCAATTGATGAGCATCGCCAATCAGTTATGTGATCTGCTCATCTATTTACATACTCAAACTCCTCCCATTATTCATCGCGACATCAAACCTCAAAACATCATTCTCGACGACAATCTCAATGTCTCTTTAATTGACTTTGGCATCTCCAGGCAGTACAAACAAGGCGCCACTGAAGATACCGTGCAAATGGGTACGCGGGAGTTTGCCGCCCCTGAACAATTTGGCTACTGTCAGACCGATGAACGTTCAGACATTTACTCTCTGGGAGTGGTCTTTCACTGGTTGCTCAAGAAAATCAAAGCCAATGGACAGCGGATTCCGAAAGGGATCCTCATCCGCCTCAGACGAGTGATTGCCCGCTGTACAGCCTTTGATCCCAAAGACCGTTATCGCACTGCTCTGGCAGTGAAAAACGCGCTGACCGGAAAATCACAATTCTTGTGGGGAAGTCTCACGATCTTGCTGGTGATTGCCGGAGTATTCTGCTTTGCCCAATTCAACGACCTCTTTGGCGGAAATCGATCTTCTGAGGTGCATTTTACTGAGCCGTTGATCGAAGAAGCAGTACGACTCGCCTTGCACAAATCCAATGCTGATGCCCTACTGGCAGAAGACCTGAATGCTATCACCAATATCTACATTTTTGGCGACCATGCAGCCGCCACCAATGAAGAGTTTAGAACCTACGCAGATAATTTTGCAACCAGTTCTGGCCAGATTGGTAGGGGCAACATAAAATCGCTGGCAGACTTGAAGAACCTTCCCAACTTGCGCACTTTGGCGATTCCTTACCAAAATCTCACTTCGTTGGAATCCATGCCAGAACTTTATTTATTAAATGATATTGATCTCCGTCATAACTCAATCAAAGATGTTGCGCCGTTGGCAAAGCTTCCTAAATTGCAAACGCTTTGTCTGTATGAAACACTTGTTTCCGACCTCACGCCGCTGGCAAATAACAAGCATCTAGCCAACCTGGATATCGGCAAATCGCAGGTGGTTACAACCGCAGCCATAAAGGGGTTGAACAGCCTTGTCATACTGAAAGCCAACGATGCTCCTATCAGCAGCCTGGAAGACATCGAGTCCCATTTGATGTTGCAAGAGGTGTACATCCACGACACTCAGGTGATCGATCTTTCGCCATTGTTGCTTTTACCCAAGTTAAAGATAGTTGAACTGGATCAATCGATGCAGCCTTTTGCAGAAAACCAATTAAGAGACCCAAAATTCGTCATTCAATACAGTCAGTGACTGCTTTCTGGTGATCCAACTTATCCGTTCATATCCAAAAGTAGTCCCATCATTTTGAACCAAAGCGTTGTACACTCTACTTAGTCAATCTCATTCACTGGAGGGGTACCAATGGCTCAATATGACCTTAAGTCACTCAATCTTCCCAAACTATATGGAAAAATGCTATCCATCTTTGCCAGTGTTGCGGCAAACCGTTTCACTCGTCCCTTGCTACTGGGCAGTTTGTTAGAGAACGGTGGCATTCCCAAATTGCGTACCCTGAAATTCGAAGAAGAACCAACTTACTTCCCGCTGAGCATTCCAAATCAACACGCTAAAGAATGCGCTGATTTTCCCGAAAAGGCACCTGGAACTCCGCGTACCTCTGCTGGACAGATGCCGTTTACCATGATCAGAGACTATGCCAAAGCGTATCACGAAGGAAAGACCTCCCCTTTGGAAGTTGCCAATCAGGTGATCCTATCCATGCAGGCCAGCCAAAAGACGCAACCGGCCATGAATGCCATTTCGATGAAGAATGAAGATGAGATCCGCAAACAAGCGCAGGTTTCCGCTGATCTGATCAAGAAAGGCAAGCCGCGCAGTCTGTTGGAAGGTGTACCCGTGGTGATCAAGGATGAGATCGATGTGGTACCCTACCCAACTACAGTAGGAACCAAATTCCTGGGTAACCACCCCGCAGTTAAAGACGCCAGAGTGGTAGAGCGCTTACGGCAAGCCGGCGCCATGATTGTGGGCAAGACCAACATGCATGAGATCGGCATTGCCACCAACGGAGAAAATGTCCATTTTGGCCGCATCGCAAACCCCTATGATCTCAGTCGTGATACTGGTGGATCTTCCAACGGATCCGGCGCAGCGGTCGCCTCTGGGTTGGTACCGGTGGCAATCGGTGCAGATGGCGGTGGGTCTATCC
>CAZWKK010000334.1:0-2341 GCA_964634855.1 uncultured Anaerolinea sp. | reverse complement strand
CGAAAAGAAGTGGGTGAGGCTTTTATACCTCACCCATTGACTGAACTAAAGTTTGTTTTCGATCTCGTTGAGCGCGCTCTTGATGAACTCTTCCAGCGCCACGGGGCCGGGGTTTTCGCCGTTGCGCAAGCGCACGGCCACTTCACCGGCTTCCATTTCTTTGTCGCCAACCACCAGCATGTACGGGATCTTCTGGTTCTGGGCGTCGCGGATCTTGGCGTTCATGCGCTCGCTGCGGTCATCTACCTCAACGCGGATCTTCTTGGCCTTGAGGGCGGCAGCCACTTTTTGTGCGTACTCCAGGTGACGATCGGCAATGGGGATGACCACGGCCTGCACCGGGGAGAGCCAGGCAGGGAAGGCGCCGGAGAAGTGCTCAATGAGCACACCCAAAAAGCGCTCTGTGGTACCCGTCACGGCGCGGTGCAGCACCACGGGGGTGTGCTCCAGGCCGTCTTCGCCGATGTAGGTGCAGCCCAAACGGGCCGGCTGGATGAAGTCCACCTGGATGGTGGAAAGCTGCCAATCGCGACCGAGCACATCACGGGCGATGAAATCGGCTTTGGGGCCGTAGAAGGCGGCCTCACCGGCGGCTTCAAAGTACTCCAGCCCGCTGGCATCCATGGCGGAGCGCAGGGCGTTTTCGGCCTTGGTCCACTTTTCGTCATCCTTCACATACTTGCCTTCTTTGCCGCGCAGGCTGAGGCGCACGCGGTAATCGGTGAAGTGATAGGTATTCAGCACTTCGCGGATGAGGCTGAGCGAGCGTTTGAACTCGCTCTCGATCTGTTCTTCGGTGCAGAAGGTGTGGCAGTCATCCTGCGTCAGGCTGCGCACGCGGGTCAGGCCGTTCAGCTCGCCTGTCTTCTCATAGCGGTACAGGGTGGCGAACTCGGCAAAGCGCAGCGGCAGCTCGCGGTAGGAGTGCAGGCCCATCTCTTTAAAGAGGGTCATGTGGCTGGGGCAGTTCATGGGTTTGAGGCGGAAAGCGATGTTCTCATCCACCATGGCCGGGAACATGACGTCTTTGTAGTTGTCATAATGGCCAGAGCGTTTGTACAGGTCTTCTTTGACCACATGCCCGGTGAAGACGTGGGTGTAGCCGTACTCGGTCTGCAGCTCGCGCACGTACTTTTCCATCTGATAGCGCAACTGCTCGCCCTTGGGGGTAAAGAGGGGCAGGCCGGGGCCGACATCATCAGAGAAGTAGAACAGGCCCAGTTCCTTGCCCAGCTTGCGGTGATCGCGCTTCTTGGCTTCTTCAAGCCGCCACAGGTAATCTTTAAGCTGATCCGGCGTCTCCCAGGCGGTACCGTAGATGCGCTGCAGCATGGGGCGTTTTTCGTCACCGCGCCAGTAGGCACCGGCCACAGACATCAGCTTGATGGCCTGCGGGTTGATCTGCTTGGAGGAGTCTACGTGCGGCCCGCGGCAGAGATCGGTGAAGATACCCTGGGTGTAGGTGGAGATGACCGGCTTCTCATCGGTGGGGTTGCCGTCTTCATCCAGCTTGCCAGCCTCAAGACCCTCAATGAGCTCGATCTTGTAGGGCTGATCGTGGAAGATCTGCTTGGCCTCATCAGCGCTGACCACTTTGCGCTCGAAGGTGACGCCGCCCTGGATGATGCCGCGCATGCGTTTTTCAATGCCTTCCAGGTCCTCGGGGGTCAGAGGGCGGGGCAGGTCGAAATCGTAATAGAACCCGTCTTCAATGGCGGGGCCGATGGCGATCTTGGCCGTGGGGAACTTCTCCAAAACGGCCTGGGCCATGATGTGCGCGGTAGAGTGGCGCACGCGGTATAGCTGGCTTTCTTCGTACTTGTTTTCTTTGATCTGTGCCATTTGTTCCTCCTTTTTAAGGTTCCTGGGGCGGCATCAGGATGTGTGTGGGTTAAATAAAAGCTCCCGCCCATTTCTGGGGCGGGAGAAGTCTCACGCGGTTCCACCCAGATTCAACCAACGCAAACCAAGCGCTGATCGATCTCGTGCGACCTGTAACGGGGTCTGCCGTCTTCCATACTCACGCAAATGCGCTTTCGGGTCGAGGCTAGCAGGGGGTTTTCATCGTTCTCGCCTGGATGGACTCACAGCAGGTACATCCATCCTCTCTGAAAGGCTCAAGACAATTACTCGTCCTGTTCAGCCGGTAAAGTCTATTATAGCACGGATGGTGAAGGGAGGAAAACAATAATTGCTAATAATCGAATTGGAAAATTATCAAGATGGTTTTGAAGAAATTTATGGATTAATAGCATCTTCTGAATTTAAAAGCTCATCCATATCTGTAAGAATAATTATGTCATCTACTTTATGTTCCTTAAGAAACTTTTCCATAGAAAAA
>CAZWKK010000333.1:0-2353 GCA_964634855.1 uncultured Anaerolinea sp. | reverse complement strand
GGAGTTCATGGATGAGGTGAGCGAATACTATCAGATGGGTTCGTAAGCCGCAGGCATCAACTTACACAAACCATAGATCATGCAAGAGAAAAGAACGCCACACCAGAAATATCTTCGGGTGTGGCGTAATTATTGAGGAACCAATACGGCGATCAGGCAGGTTGGGTGGAGGGTTCTGCAGGCGTTTCTTCTTTTGCAACCGGTACGTGTCTGTTAAGGAGCAAGAAGCCCAGTATGGCCACCAGGCAGAGGATGCCGCCCAGGTACCAGACCCAGTTGGGGTCAAAGTTATCCATGATGAGCCCTGCTGCTGACGGTCCGACGGCTTGCGGGATGGTCCAGGCAAGGCCGTAGGTGGCCATGTAGCGGCCGCGCATATCTTCTGGGGCAAAGCGCGCCACCAGTGCCTGCCCGGTTGGCACTACGATCATTTCGCCAACGGTGATGATCAGAATGGCGATCAAAAAGAGCCAGAGCGGACGGATAAATCCAAACATGCTAAAGCCAATGGCGTAGAACAGGGTGCCAAAAGCCATCATATTCATGGGGGGTAATTTTTCTGTTCTGCGGGTGATCCAGAATTGGGTAAAGATCACCAGTACGGCACTACCACTCAGCAGCATGCCGTAACCCTGTGGGTCAATGCCGCGATCATCGCGCATAAAGACCGAAAGGGTGCTGTACATTTGGGTATAGACCACGCCCATGATCATGGATACGACGATGAAGGCCAGGTAAAGTTTATTTTGCAGTACTTTGAAATAACCACCCAGGGTAACCCAAAGGGATTCTGCTTTTTCTTTTTCGGTCGCTTCCGGTTTGGTCTCAACCACATAGCGCCAGACCAGTGCAGCCGTGATGAGGCTAAAGACGGTGTCGATGATGAAAAGGGCCAGGTAAGAGCGGTTGGCTACAAACCCGCCGATGGTGGGACCAACGATCCAGGTCATGTTGCCCACCACGCGCATCACACCGAACCCGGTGGCGCGTTTGTTCTCGGGCAGAATATCTGCGATCATGGCCTGGTTGGCCGGACCGCCCACGTTGGAGAGCAACCCAACGATCACCGCCAGACCGTAGAAAACGCCCAGATCATTGACCAAGCCCATGCTGAGGGCGCTGATGGCGCTGAAGGCCAGGCCAAAGACCATGATGGACTTGCGGCCAAATTTATCGGTGAGGGCGCCGCCGATCATGCTGCCGATGAGGCCGGTGACAGCAAAGATGGCCAGCAGCAGGCCGGCTTCCGTCATGCCAACGTTGAATTTATGTGTGATGTAGAGTGAAAAATACGGGAAGAGCAAGGTCCCGCCAATGCCATCTACAAAGCCAACACCCACCAGGATCCAAAACTTGCGTGGGTAATCATGATAAATGTTACGAATGCGCTCGATCATTGAAAAAATCCTGATATTGGAAAAAATAGAATATGTGTTTTATTTTACAGGGCATGGATTAGAGCCAGATGAGACTCACAGGCAAAAAATCCGACCGCAGCTTCTGGGCCGGCACGGATCAATAGAGTTGGGGTCGGTCAGAGGCTTTTTTCTTCGCTGCAACGGGTTGCGGTGAGCAGGGCATCGGCCAGGGCGCGCGCCTGTTTGCGAGTGAGGTAGAGGTGACTTTCATCGTGCTTGAAGATCTTCTCGTCTTCTGGGCAAGATTCCACGATCCTGAGGCAGATGTTGTCTTCCAGGTCGCAATCTTCAGAAGAGAAGAAGACTTCGAGCTCTAGAGTGTCGTCAAGCAAATAGATCGGCTGCATCTGCACCTCCTTTGATCTGGATAATGAGATTATAGACGATTTAGCGCTTTGTTTCAATCACGCAGGCGGTAAGGGTAATTTGAAAACCGGGCGGATCTCGCCGACTTCGATGTGGCGCCAGTTGTACTGCGGGCGGCGGTCAAAAGCGCTGAGTTGGGGGAGGGCTGCCTGGGGCAATGCACCCAGTTGACGCAGCACCTCAACGGCGATGGTGGCTCTGGCACGCTCCTCGAATTGATCTCCATCCGAGACCTTAATGGTGATGCCGTAAGCCGGGCTGCCAGTGCCACATGCGCCAGGTAAGACTGCCATAGCCAGGTAGCCTTCTGCGCCAGATTTGACCAGCACGTTGCCCGCGCAGGCCAGCATCAGCTCGGTATCCAACGCGCCAGGCGCGGCGATCATATCGGGGTTGGCGGTGACGGCCGCAAAGATTCGGCGCAATGAACTGGAGCGCGGTTCTGGCAGTGAGGAGGGATCAGCCAGTAAGGCAAAGGCACGGGCGGCTGAATGCATAGGTACGGCAAAGACTGGTGCTGAACAACCGTCTGTGCCCAGTTTGAGCTCACCGACGGGCACATCACACAT
>CAZWKK010000332.1:0-2391 GCA_964634855.1 uncultured Anaerolinea sp. | reverse complement strand
AACTGAACAAAGACCAAGAGCCAGAAATTACGGTTGGAGATGGCATTCTTGAGTCCGTCCAAAACCAAAGCACGCACCTTCTCCTCTTCAGGGGAAGGCGGTGTGGGCGGATAATCACGGGCGAAGATAACAAACACCAGCGCTGAAAAAGCGGCGATGGCACCATAGATCAGTTGAATGGTGGCCACGCTCATGGTCAGCTCGAAGATGGGAGTCAACACCATGCCCAGGGCAATGCCGATGAGGCCGGAGAGGGTGACGAGCCCGACCGCGGTGGCGCGAAATTCTTTTTCAAACCAATGTGCCGGCAGGGTGGTCCAGGAATTCATCAGCAGAGGTTGGCCAAAGCCGATTCCGATGGTGCTGATGAGCACCAGGGTGTAGTTTTGCCCAGCCAGACCGCGCAACACGCCAAAAACGCCCATCAAGATGGCGCCAATGGCGACCGATTTGCGGAAGCCCAGGGTATCGATCATCCAGGAGGCCGGGATGGATAATGGAATGTAGACGATCATGAAAGACATGGCCAAAAAGCCAATGTTCAGATCGGTGACGCCGTAGAATTTGGCGGCTGGGCCGGTGATGGGCGCGTACGACACCCACAACAGTTGCACCATCAGGTTGACAAACATAAATACCGCCAGGACGACCCAGCGGTAAGGGTACAGCCGGTTTTCTTGATTTTTCATAATAACGAATTCGCTTTCGTGAATAAAAATGAATATTCTGCTAATTCTACGCCTGATTACAATAGATAATAAAGAAACACCCGGCCTCTCTTTAAGTTGCTCCACAGCAGGCATATTACTTTGGATAGAATCATTGGAATAATGTTCATTAAATGAACCCGTACTTGCTATGAACGAATATAATTATTTTGTTGTAATCTGAAAGCTTTTTAGGAGAGACGAATGGGCAAATACCTTGAAGCAAAAAAGACCGTGGTCGAGATCTGCCAGAAACTGATCTCAAAAGGCATCCTCATGGGAACCGGTGGCAATATCTCAGTTCGCGTACCAGGAGAAGATGTTTTTGCCATCACCCCCAGTAATTATGATTATGCCATCATGACCCCCGATGATATTTGTGTGCTGCGTTATGACCTTTCCCCCATCGAAGGAACACTCAAGCCGTCTGTAGAAAGCGCCATGCACGCAGCCATTTATGAACACCGCCTGGATACCAATTGCGTCATCCACACCCATCAGATGTACGCCAGCACCCTGGCCCTCACCCATACCCCCATCCCTGCTTTGTATGATGAACAGGTTCGCTTCTTAGGCAAAGCCGTTGATATCATTGACTATGCTCCCTCAGGCACTCCCTTCTTAAAGAAGAACGTGGTCAAGAAGTTGGCTAACAAAGCCAATGCCTATATCATTCAGAATCACGGCGCCATTTTACTGGGTCCTGACCCTGACCGCACCATTTTCAATGTACAATTATTAGAGAAGTGCGCCGTCACATACCTCATTGCCCTTTGTACCGAGAAAAAGATCACCAAAGTACCTGCGCCCATTCGCGAACTGGTATTTCTTATGCTGCGCAAAGACGAAAAGAAAGCCGAAGATAAAAATCAACTGGAGAATTCTAAATGAGCGAACAGAAGTACGCAATTTCTGAGTATCACGATACCAAAGAGATCTACCGTAAACTGGATGAGCTCGTTTCGCAGCCGCCCCATCTGATCAAACGCGAGAAGATGGCTGAGTATTTAAAATATTTTGATGACAAATGCCAGGGTTCCAAAAAACTGACCGATGAAGCCAAGAAGTACATCCCCGGCGGCGTTCAGCATAACCTGGCTTTCAACTACCCCTTCCCCATGGCCATCAAAAAGGCCGAAGGGGCTTACATGTGGGATGTGGACGGCAACCGCTACATTGATTTTCTCCAGGCAGGCGGCCCCACCGTGTTGGGCAGCAATTACGCGCCTGTTCGCGAAAAGGTAATGGAAGTCATCAATGAATCCGGCCCTGTGACCGGTCTCTTCCACGAATATGAGCTCAAACTGGCCGAGTTGGTGTGTCGCCTCATGCCCAATATCGAAATGCTGCGCATGCTCGGTTCTGGTACTGAGAGCGTCATGGGCGCCATCCGCGCTGCCCGTGCCCACACCGGCAAAAAGAAGATCATCAAGGTGGGCGGCGCCTATCACGGCTGGAGCGATTCCATGGTGTACGGCCTGCATGTACCAGGCACCGGCCGCTTTGAATCAGCTGGCATCCCATTTGGCGCCACCGCTAACACCCAGGAGTTCTACCCCAACGATCTGGGCGAGCTCAAACGTAAACTCATCTTTAATCGTTTACTCGGCGGCACGGCAGCCGTTATTTTGGAACCGGTCGGCCCGGAAAGCGGCACCCGCCCGGTGGCCTTCGACTTCAACCA
>CAZWKK010000331.1:0-2396 GCA_964634855.1 uncultured Anaerolinea sp. | reverse complement strand
CACCCAAGGATGCCCGTCAGGCTATCGGTTATATCATCGGCGGCGGGCTCAAAGCCAATTTGTTTGTCCGACTCACCGTTCCGGCTCAGTCGGTACAGGAAGGCGGTTTTGTGGTCATCGAAAGTGGCGACTGGCTCTTTTACGGCCTGGTCACCGATCTGCAATTGGGTTCGCTGGATCCCCGCTATGCCGAAGAAATGGTCGGGCGGCAGCTCTCACCGCGCGTTCTGGAACTGCTCAAAGAGCAAACCCTCTTCACCAACCTGGAAGTGTTGCCCGCACTGATGTTGGAACGCGGACCAGATCTGGATGACCCCAACTACGGCGCCTGGCGCCAGGCTCACCCCGAAGATCCGCGTCCACTGCCCATCAAGACCGTGCCGGTACACCGCGCCGTAGCCCGCCTGGCCAGCGCCGGCGATGTGGCCGAGATCTTTGGCTCACCGGAGCAGGAAGGCAATTTTGTCATTGGCAAGACCCGCGAACAGGATCACCCGGTTTGCATTGACCTCAACAAGTTCGTCCAGCGCAGTTCCGGCATCTTTGGCGCAACGGGCACGGGTAAATCTTTCCTCACCCGCATTCTGCTGGCAGGGCTCATCAAACACAACGCTGCTTCGGTGCTGGTGCTGGATATGCACAACGAGTATGGCTTTGATGATACTTCTTCAGACACAGGTCAAACGGTGCTTGGGCTAAAAACAAAGTTTCAGGAAAAGGTGCAGGTGGTCGGGCTGGGACGCAACAGTACCATCCGCGGCAAGACCCCCAGTTATCACCTGGAAGTGAACGAAGCAGATATTCAGCCTCAGGACATTGAGTTGCTCAGCAACGAGCTCAACCTGCGCGACACCACCTCCACCACCCTCGAAGCGCTGATCCATTCGTTTGGTCCGCAACGCTGGTACCATGAGTTCAAAACCATGACCATTGGCAAGCTGGAAGAAGATGAGGATGGCAAAAAGGTGCCTGCGCCGGATAGTGTAGCTTTCTGGGCTAACCAGAACGGTGTCAATGTGGCCGCCGCTGAGGGGCTGCGCAGCAAGCTGACTCGCGTCTTCAACCGCCCTTACATCATTGAGACCGGCTCTGACGGCAAAACCCCCAACCTGCTGCAGAATGTTATTGATTCATTGATGAATGGAAAACATGTGATCCTCTCCTTTGGGGAATACGAGAGCGATCTGGATTATCTCCTGGTCTCCAACCTTCTCACACGCAAAATACGCGAGGAGTGGGAGAAGATGACAAATGCTTTCCGTACACACGGTGAGGGCGAGCCCCGTCCGCTGGTGATCGCGGTGGAAGAGGCGCACAAGCTGCTTAACCGCGAGATGGCGGCTCAGACCAGCTTCAGCACCATTGCCCGTGAAATGCGCAAATATTACGTCACCCTGCTCATCATTGATCAGCGTCCCTCGCAGATCTACGACGAGGTCATGTCGCAACTGGGTACCCGCGTCTCCGGCTGGTTGGGCGACGAGAACGACATCGCTGCCGTGCTCTCCGGTCTGGCCGGGCGCGACGCCCTTCGCGGTATGCTGGCTCGCCTGCAACCCAAAGAAGAGGTCCTTCTGCTGGGTTGGGGCGTCCCCATGCCCATCTTGGTCAAATCTAGACGCTATGATAAAACCTTCTGGTCCGAGCTGATGGGCACAGAAGCGACGAGAAGCCAGGAAGATAATTTGAAGATGCTGGGGTTTTAGAACCTGGTCTCACGCAGAGGCGCAGAGGGCGCAGAGAAAACCTTTTAAGGGAAAACCAAGAACGTGGAGCTTATTTTTTGTAATTGTTCACCACCCTCTGAAGACCTTCTTTTAGTGTGGAAGATCCAAAGTTAATTAATAGGCCAACAGGTAGGTTTAATAGTTTAAGATAGGTCAATAGTTGCTTAGAGAATACCGGATTATTGTTTTCTGCTGATTTAAGCTCAACGACAACCATTTTCTCCACCAGTAGATCTACCCGAAAACCATCTTCGAAGTGCAAGCCATCGTAATCAAAAGAGATTGGCTTTTGTCTTTCTACAAACAAACCCAATCGTTGGAGATCTCTATAAAGGATCGATTCATAGACGGATTCTAGCAAACCAGGACCAAGATCCTTGTGAATCTTGATGGATGAATTGATAATGATACCGGTAATCTCATCTGTTTCCATTTTTCCCCCCAAGATTTTGATCTTCTCAGCGATCTCTGCGCCTCTGCGTGACAAAGCTCTTCGCGTCTTCGCGTGAGCCAGGTTTACTTAGGCCAGACAAGCCAGACGAACAGCGCGGTGAGAATGCCGGTCAGGGTGCCGCCAAGCACTTCCAGGGGGGTGTGGCCAAGCATTTCCTTCAACTCTGCCTCATTGATAGGGTTACCCTTCCACAGCTCTTCAAAGATCATATTGAT
>CAZWKK010000330.1:0-2399 GCA_964634855.1 uncultured Anaerolinea sp. | reverse complement strand
AGATCCTGGGTGTGGTCATCAACCGCTCAGAGAAATTTGCCAAATTCCTGAACAAGTATTTTGAGCCCATCAGTTGGGTGTTCTTCATCACCCTGCTGGCGGCCAGCGTCATGTTCATCCGCGGGTTGGTGCTGTTCTACGTCACCGGCTCCTGCAACGGAGTGAACAGCACTGGTTTCTGCGTGTTTGACCCCACCGGCGAGAACACCAAGACCTCCAGCGCCACAGATGAAGGTGCCTGCCCCATCCCCACCAACCCGGCCGGCACGCAGCTCACTCTGGAGAATGTTGATCTGAGCCTGTGGCCAGTGGAAAATGAAGGCAACCCAAACCAGTTGGTATTTGTGGGCTGTTACGCCTGTGAATATACCCGCAAGGTTTACCCGGAGATCCGTGCCCTGGTGGATAAATATGAGCCTGAATTCTTCTTTGGTGAATTCCCCACCAAATTGAAGACCGACTATCTCTCCAAGATCGGTGCCTGCGTCTATCAGGAAGACAAAGACAAATACTGGCAGTTGAATGATGTATTGTTCAGCGAGGAAGTTTCTTTATTGGAAGATACCACGGCGATAGACAGCGTGCTGACCAATCTTGGCCTGGATGCCACTGCCATTGATGCCTGCGCCAACGACCCGGCCACAGAAGAACAGGTACAGAAGTTGTTCGCCGAGATCAAGAAGACTAACTTCTACGGCACGCCGACCATCTTCATCAATGGGGAGCCATTGGTGGGGCCAAAACCCTACCGGGTGTTTGCCATTCAGTTGGAAGGGTTCTTCTACTGGTTGAAGTGATTTTGAGGGATCAGTGATTTGTGATCAGAGATCAGGTGTGGAATCCCGCACCTGATTTTTTTTCAGATTATCAATAACATTATTGTTCAGACACGGTAGGGGCACGGCGCGCCGTGCCCCTACGAAATTTGGAATTGAATTTACTTTTTGGAAGGGTGTTTTGCTATGTTCCGGGCGTAGCGACGCTACGCCCTTACGGGAAAATCATGAAATCCTGCCTTATGACTATGAATTTTACAGCGGTAGGGGCACGATATATCGTGCCCCTACGTTATTTGGAGATGAAATTAGTCTTTGTAAAATGTGATGGCCACAATTTGGGCACGACATTTCTTAAGGAATGCACAAAACCCAGCCGCGTCGCTACATTCATTTATTGGATCTTGTCCAGCCACTGCGGGAGAGATTCGATGAGGGTTTGCATCACCTTGCCGGCGCGGATGTGGAACTCAACGGCTTCGTCATTGTAGATCTCACCGGCCGTGGGGCTGACCACATCGGTAACGCCGCGCAAAATGAGGCAGCGGGTGTGGTTGCGGGCTGCCACCCAGGCGATGGCGCCAGATTCCCAATCGGCGGCCACCACGTTGTATCGATGGATGAGCGTGGTCACCATGGCCGGATCAATATCCTGGTCAGCACTGGCCAGCCGTCCTACATGTACGGGGATGGGATAGGGTTGGGTGATGAACGAAAGATCCAATTGGGTTGAATAAAAATCCTGCGCGGCCTGAGCATCGCCCATGCGCTCGATCACGTCATAATAAACGGTCTCATTCACCAGCACCGTCTCGTTCACCTTGATCTGGCCAGCCAACCCGCCACAGGTGCCCAGGTTGACGATCAGCTCCGGGCGCCAATGATCGATGACATACTGCGCGGTGGTAGCGGCCGAGACCTTGCCCCAACCGCCGTGGAAGAACAACAGCGAACGCTCGCCCAGCTTATGAAAGAAGAAATCGCCCACAGGGCTCTTCTTCACCTCATCTGGCTGCAAAAACTGCAAGGCAGCCTGCCATTCAGAATTTGCGGAGATAAGGATACTGATCATGGCAACCAGGTGGGTTGTTCGTTTTCATCGGCTGCACTGTTCGAGTGCCTGTGGCTGCGTCGGGTAATTGATTCGGCGCGGACAGGCCGGTCTTTAACTGCCTCATATAAAATTGAGGCCACCTTGTAAGCAGAACGCGGCTGACCAATCCGTTTGGCGTTTTCCGCACGCTGATGCAGCAAAGCCTGGTCGTGCATAATGAGATGGCTCAGTCCTTCCAGAACCGCCACAGGGGTCTCTGCCAGATCGGCAGCTCCCAGAGCGGTAACATATTCTGCGTTGCCGGTCTCCTGACCCGGAATGATATCGATGAGGATCATGGGCAGGCTGCAGGCCAAAGACTCGGTGACGATGAGGCCGCCCGCCTTACAAATGATGAGGTCCGAGGCATGCATCATGGTGGGGATGTTGTCGACAAAGTCATACACATGGGCTGGAATGTGCCAGTCAAAGTGTTCCAGTTCAGCCAGCAGGCGCTCATCTTTGCCGGCCACCACGATCAGTTGCACGGGGCCGCCAAAGTGATTGATGATATTCAGCGTGTCCACCAG
>CAZWKK010000329.1:0-2440 GCA_964634855.1 uncultured Anaerolinea sp. | reverse complement strand
TATTCGTCGAGTCTGTTGCGAGATGCTGGCGCTTCATGCACCTGATGGTCACCAGATGCTCAAAGAGATCACCGAAACCGATAATTATCTGGCCAAAAAGGCCGCCATTTACGGGCTGCTGATGATCAAAGAAGAATGGGTGAAGCCCATTCTAGAAAAAATGAGTGTAGAAGATACTCAGTGGGTTGTCCGAGATGCGGCTGGGTTCGCCCTGGATAAGTTCTCTTCGACTTACCAGTTCACCCCTGCACCATTAATCCCCGTCCTTGAAAACCCCTGGACACTTTCCCAGGCTGAACAGTACGGTATTCAATTGCCCGCCAGTGGTTTCCCTGCAGACCTACTTGAGAAGATCCTGGCTCAAGGTGAAGATCGTGACCGTGCAATTGCATTGCGTTACCTTCTTACCCAACCAAATGCACGGTTAAACCAATGGTTACTTGCCCAAATAAAACAACCTCCATCTGGTCTTACAGAAGAGGTTGTCAATGCCTTGTATGTTCTCGGTAGAAGAGGGATCAGCTTTTCGGCTAATTAGGCCAGATTCTTCAAGATCTTATTCTGTACTTCTTCCGGACTCAGACCCAGGATGGTGACCAGTTTTTCCCGTCCGGTCATGCCGGCAACGATCTCAATGTTGGATTTGCTCACATCCAAAACCTTGGCCAAATATTCTATCAAGGTCTCATTGGCTTTGCCATCAACAGGGGCCGCCGTCAGACGGATCTTCACAGTCCCGTCAGCTAGAATTTCACTTACTTCATTACGAGACGACCGTGGGGTCACCCGAACAGTAATGGCTGCGCCGCCTTTGCTGCTATGAAGGTTGAATTCCCGTTTATTTGCCATAGTTTAGATCACTCTGAGTAAGATATATTCCAATACCTGTACCAGTATCAACAACACCATCGGGCTAAAATCCATACCCTGAACTGGCGGCACAAACCGACGGATCGGATTGAGAAGCGGGTTGACAATACCATCCAGCGCCTTACGGATCGGATGATAGGGAGACATAAAAAATGATAAGATGACATCCGCAAAGATCACGAATGTAAGGATCTGAAACAGTAATTGAATGATTGAGGCGACCATAGTTCCCTATTATAACTGCTTATATTTTCTTTGAATAATCTCTTGCTCCCATGATCGCTTCGCCAACGCGAACAAATGTAGCGCCTTCTTCGATAGCAATTGAATAATCCAGGCTCGTCCCCATTGATAATTCCTTCAGGGTTGCCAGACCGGTTTCCTTTACTAGAAATTCTCTAAGCTCCCAGCAAGTTCTGAAAATCGGTCGGGATGCCTCAGGATCTTGAGTATATGGCGGCATGGTCATTAAACCTTTGATCCTGAGATATTCCAGTCGATTGAGCTCAAGCACTGTCGTACAAAAATCAGGCCAAGATTTGCGCTCAGAAAGTAAAAATCCACCTTTTGACTCCTCACCAGAGAGATTTACCTCTAACAAGACATCCAGAGGACGCTCAAGTTTTGCATTGATCTCATTGGCAATGGAAGTTCGGTCAATTGAATGCATCATCGAGAAAGCATTCACAACAAATTTGACCTTTCTGGATTGTAAATGACCGATCATGTGCCAGCTGACGTGTTCTGAAATCGACCCCATGTCGGCGATCTTTTGCACTGTTTCTTCTGGATAATTTTCGCCTAAATCTCTTGCCCCCGCGTTGATCACTTCAGAGATCTTGGAAATGGATTGCCCTTTTGTGACAACCACCAGCCGAACATCCTCCCCCGCGCGTCCTGAGCTTTTTGCCGACTTGGTTATTTTTTCAGAAACCGAATGGAAATTATCAGCGATGATCGGAGACATGATCTATCCTTTACTTCAGGTACAAAGCTGCGGCGAACCTGCCTGTGCTGCCATTTTCTGCACGGTGGCTGAAGAATTCTTGTGTGTTGCAGGCGGTGCAAATTTCTGCCACCTGGATCTTCCGTACCCCGGCATTTACTAAAAGAGTCCGGTTCGCTTCCCAAAGATCGAAGTAGCTTTTATCGTCCCTTGTTTCCAACAAATTATTCGCCTGGGCTCCAAAGCTGGTTTTCACAGCATCAACAACCTCATCTCCAACCTGATAATGGCACTTGCCAATGGAGGGTCCGATGCCTGCGACCAAATCAGCCGGGTTCACCTGATAATGTTCCTGGATTGTTTCAATGGCCACCCGCACGATCTGCTTTACCGTACCCTGCCAGCCAGCGTGGATAATGCCAATTGTTCGCGTCCGTGGATCAAACAGAAGGATGGGCACGCAATCCGCAAAGCGCATAAACAAGGTCACTTCTGGGTTTTGTGTAAAGATTGCGTCAGCTTTTTGGTGCGGTTCATCTAAAGGCCTGGGAGCCTCGCTGCAGATCACTGTTGTTCCATGAACCTGCCAAACATCAAAAATCGATTCTACGGGCCGCTGAATGG
>CAZWKK010000328.1:0-2445 GCA_964634855.1 uncultured Anaerolinea sp. | reverse complement strand
TTACCGTTTGGATCGGTACCCGTACTCTTGAAATTGGTAAGTGGGTTCCCAATATTGGCGCCATCATCAAAGCCGTCATCATGATCGTCATCGGCGTAGGCGCTTTCATCTTTGCCAGTAAACATGGCATCGCCAACGACCTTTCCTTCAAGAGCATTTTGCCCGAATGGAACGCCGGTTTGGCCTTCTTGCCCGTGATCGTGTACAACTTTATGGGCTTTGAGCTGATGTCCGGTGCCTCCGGTGAAATGAAGAACCCCGGCAAAGATATTCCACGGGCCATCATCATTTCTGGCGCCCTCATCGCCGTCTTCTACCTGTTGGGCACTGTGGGCATTCTCATGGCCTTGCCGCTGGAACAGATCGGTTTGGTCTCTGGCATCATCGACACCCTCAAAGTACTGCTGGGTGAATCTGGCGTGGGCAATGTGGTGGTCATCATTCTGGGCGTCGCCGCCCTGTTCTCCTTTCTGGCCAATATGGTCACCTGGACGATGGGCGCCAACCGCACCGCTGCTGAAGCCGCCAAAGAGAACGAGTTGCCTGCTGTATTTGGTACTGAGCACCCCGTTTACAAGACCCCTACCGGCGCTTTCCTCATCACCGGTATTGTTTCCACCCTGGTCATGGTCCTCTACGGCTTTATGGCTGGCTCTGCTGAAGACCTGTTCTGGACCCTCTTCGCTTTCAGTTCCATGGTCTTCCTGCTGCCCTATCTGGCTCTCTTCCCGGCTTTCCTCAAGCTGCGTAAGGTCGATGCTTCTGCTGAGCGACCCTACAGAGTGCCCGGCGGCAAAGTGGTTGCTACCATCTTCGCTGTCATTTGCGAACTCTTCATCGTCCAGGCTATTGTGTTCTTTGTTTATGTGCCCGGCCAGCCCATTGATTGGTCCTTCGCTGGCCCGGTTTTGATCGGCGTAGTATTGACCATCATCGTGGGTGAAATCTTAATGTACTTTGCCAGCAAGAAGAAAGCATAACCAAATCAATTCACCTCGCCCGGTCGTACTGGCCGGGTGAGGCATCAGAAAGAAGGCAAGAAATGTCATTTCTTATTGAGAGCACTCCCCGCGCTGATGGTTTTCGCATGCCGGGTGAGTTTGAAAAGCACGACGGCACCTGGATGATCTGGCCGGAACGACCAGATAACTGGCGTCAGGGTGCCAAACCGGCACAAAAAGCCTTTACTGCCGTGGCTACCGCCATCAGCCAGTTTGAACCTGTCACCATGTGCGTCTCACAGGGTCAGTTTACCAATGCCCGTAACATGCTGCCAGGCAACATCCGCGTAGTGGAAATGGCCAACAACGACTCCTGGATGCGCGATTGCGGTCCCACTTTTGTCATAGATGGCAAGAAGGTTCGCGCGGTGGATTGGGACTTCAACGCCTGGGGTGGATTGTTGGGAGGTCTGTACTTCCCTTGGGACCTGGATGACCTGGTAGCCCGCAAAGTGGCCGATGTTGAGCGGGTTGATCGCTACAAAGCGCCGTTGGTGTTGGAAGGCGGCTCCATCCATGTGGATGGCGAAGGCACACTCATGACCACCCGCGAATGCCTGTTGAACGAGAATCGTAACCCAGATAAAACCCAAGAAGAGATCGAAGCGCTTCTGAGCGAGTATTTGAACATCAAAAAGTTTGTCTGGCTGAACCGCGGTGTCTACAACGATGAGACCAACGGCCATGTAGATAACATCTGCTGTTTCATCCGCCCGGGCGTGGTAGCCCTCACCTGGACGGACGACAAATCTGACCCGCAATATGAGATCTCACAGGAAAACTATGAGATCCTGCAAGGGGTCACAGATGCCAAAGGCCGCAAGCTGGAGATCCATAAGGTCCACCAACCGGACCCCATCCTTATCACCAAAGAGGAGAGCGAAGGTGTGGATGCCATTGAAGGCACCCTGCCGCGTGAAGAAGGCGACCGCATGGCGGCTTCTTACATCAACTTCTACCTGTGTAATGGCGGCGCGGTGGTACCCACCTTTGGCGACCGTCACGACCAGCAGGCGCTGGAGCAGTTACAGAAATTGCTGCCAGAACGCAAAGTGGTGGGCGTTCCTGCCCGCGAGATCCTGCTCGGTGGTGGTAACGTTCATTGCATCACCCAACAGCAACCCGCAGCCCATTAGTCTACCAAAAGGAGGCCCTGAGAGATCAGGGCTTTCTTTTTATTTCCCTGCGATAAAGAGGGCAATGAGAATAAAGTGGCAAAACGCCCCCAGGGTGACGAAGATGTGCCAGACCTCGTGAAAGCCAAACACCCCCGGTTTGAAATCCAACTTCTTGGTGATGTAAATGATGGCGCCGATAGTGTAGAAAAGCCCGCCAGCCAGCAGCCAGAGCAGGGCTGCCACGGGCATAGTGTGGATCATTTCTTTAACAGCAAAGATGGAGAGCCAGCCCATCACCAGGTAAATGCCGGCGGTTACCCAACGCG
>CAZWKK010000327.1:0-2468 GCA_964634855.1 uncultured Anaerolinea sp. | reverse complement strand
CGATCTTATCGGTGGGACGGGGGGAACGTCCGCGCAGGTTTTCGATGCGGTCGAATGAAACGAGGGTCATGAGGTCAGAGTAGGTGAGGGTGCCCACGGCTTCATCCATGCCGGGGAGCCAAAGAAAGCGGCCATCTTCGCCGCGGAAGCGCAAGCCGATGGCAGCGACTGCCCCAATGACGCCATCTCCTGTGCCGCAGAGCCCTGCCACGGCGATGCCGGAAGCACGAGCCTCGGCGATAGCCTCGGCTCGGGTCACTTTTTGGCTTTTCACCAGGCGAGCCCAGTTGGCCAGCTCAAAGGTGACCTGGATCCAGGAAGCGAAGGCATAGCCGGCATTGGATCCGCTGCTGTATTCGCGCAGCAGAAAGGTGCGGCAGGCCATTTCCATCTCTTTGCTCTTACTGGTGTCGGCTTCAAGGGTGATGCAGCAAGCGGAGTTACGCGTGGTTTTGGCTACCAGGGGACTGGTGAAGAGCTGATGGCGGGTGACGGAGTCCAGCCTGCCCAGACCGGCGGATTGCAAAGAAAGCCCCAGATGCAAGGCAAGTTCGCCTGTGCTGGAACCGCGAGGGGAATCAGTGTCATCCAAGCCGATCAGGAAACGCATGAGGTGTTTTCTCCGTTGGGTGGTGCGAAGTGTGAGCACTATTGTAAAGGCGGTCTCATATTAGCCAATATTGGGAGTGTTGTCAATGTGATTTTGGGATCAGGGATGAGTGATCAGTTCTCAGGGAAGGGCAAAGTGTAAAGGGTTGTGGTTGTGGTCGTCCCTCTCCCCGGCCCCTCTCCCATCAACCTGATGGGAGAGGGGTGCAGGGTGAGGGTAAGTTACAAACAGCCGCCTCTATTACTTCGAAGGAATCTCCTGCAATTCGTGGTTCTGTCGCATTGTGGGAGATCGCCACGCGCTCTGCGAGCGCTCGCGATGACGGGCTTTTTGTGAGGGTTTGCTTTTTTATAGCCTGTGATACCATTAACACATGCAGAAACGCCTGAAGACGATCTCAAACACCGTTGCGGCTTTCTTTAAATGGGAATCCAGCGACCGCGAACTGTTGCAGTCCATCTCCACCAAGGTGATGGGTACCACCCTGGGTACATACATCGTTTGGCATATCCTTGCCACCCTGGTCTGGCCTCAGTACTTCAGCCCTTCCATATATATAGTCACGCTGGAAGTGATCCTCACCGCCGCATGTACCTATACCCTGATCCGGCGCATTTACCTGTTGGGGCAGGTGGTCTGGTTTGTTGGGCTCATCACCGCTATTCTGACGGGGTTTACCCTTTACGGCAAACCTGAGATCCTGCTGCTTTTCTGCTTCCTGCCCATCATGGCTGAGGTCACTTTGGGCATTCGGCCTGCCATTGTGGTTGAAGGCATCATCTGCATCATCGTACTGGGTTGGGATACGGTACCCTTCATGCGTGACCTGCCGCTCAACTACGAATGGGTGCTCATTCTCTCTTCTATTGCGGCCACGGCATTGGGATGGGGCATCTCTGATAACCTCGTCACCTCCATCGATGCAGCTTCTTACCATTACCGCGAAGCAGTGCAACGCCTCAACGAAGCGCGCGAACACCGCGCTGAGATCAGCGTGCTGCTCAAAGATGTGAACAAGGCCAACTACCAGTTGGACCGGTTGAACCGCATGCTCATCTTCTCGCGGGCGCAGGCAGAAGAAGCGCGTGAAGAACGCAACCGCTTTGCCATGGCCGTGAGCCATGAACTGCGCAGCCCGCTCAACTTCATCATTGGGTTCAGCGATCTGATGGTCAACTCGCCCGACACTTACGCCAAGGTGACCAATTGGCCGCGCGGTCTGTACGATGACATCCGCGAGATCTATAAGAGCAGCACCCACTTATTAAGCCTGATCAATGACATCCTGGACATGGGTAAGATGGATGCCCAGCAGATGATGCTATTTAAGGAACGCATCGATTTTGCGCTCATTTTTGAAGATGTGCGCCAGATGGTGCACTCAGCGGTGGAGAGCAAAGGATTGGAGTTGAAGATCGATCTGCAGCCTGACCTGCCGCTTGTTTATGTAGACCGCACCCGCATCCGCCAGGTGCTGCTCAACCTGGTGACCAATTCGCTGCGCTTTACCCGTAAGGGCAGCATCACCCTCAAAGGATACCTCATCAACTCAGAAACGTTGCGTGTAGATGTGATCGATACCGGGGTGGGCATTGCCAAAGCGGACCAGTCAAAGGTGTTCAAAGAGTTTCGCCAGGTGGGCAATCAGAACTGGCAGCGTGAAGAGGGCAGTGGTCTGGGTCTTTCGATTGGCCGGCGCTTCATTGAAATGCACGGTGGCGAGATGGGTCTGGAAAGCGAGTTGGGCAAAGGCTCCACTTTTTACTTTACCCTGCCCCTTAAAGAGCAGGTGGAAGTGCTGGATGAAGCCAGTGCCAGCGCGGAACCGATGGTCACCACAGGTGGGGTGGATGAAAAG
>CAZWKK010000326.1:0-2480 GCA_964634855.1 uncultured Anaerolinea sp. | reverse complement strand
TTTTGTGATATAATACCGCTTCGCGCCGAGAATATGGCGCAAAACTTTCGTAAGGTGTAGAGATTATGAGCGATTTATTGAAAGCATATGACGCCCCCGTGAACGAAAAGATCCCGCAGTTACATGCTGGAGACACAGTATCAGTTCACGTAAAGATCAAAGAAGGCAACCGCGAACGTATTCAGGAGTTCAAGGGTGTTGTTCTCTTCATGCACAACCGAGGCAACGACTCTACCTTCACCGTCCGCCGCGTGGCCAGCAATGGTATCGGTGTTGAACGTAGCTTCCTGCTGCGCAGCCCCCGCATCGACAAGGTCGTTGTGGAACGCTCCAGCAAGGTTCGCCGCTCCCGCCTGTACTTCTTGCGCGAACGCTCTGGCAAGAGTGCCCGACTCAAACAGAAATTCAACTAGTCTTTCATTCCTTGCTCATTTCAAGGTGCAGCCAGATCATCGACTGCGCCTTTTAGCATTTAAGTCCAGGTGAAAAACATGAAAACTCCACTCATCGGCATTACCGCCAGCAAGAACAATAAACCAGATGACCGCCTACCCCGGGCCTATTCGGCTTCTGTGATCGCAGCCGGTGGCGCTCCTTTACTGCTGCCAACAAATTTTCCTTTGAAGGGCGTGCCAGAATTGCTTGGTCGCCTGGATGGGCTGTTGCTTTCTGGCGGCGGTGATGTTGCGCCCTCACTTTACCCTGCCAAAGATCCCCATCTTTGCGGTGATGTTTTGCCCGATCGTGATGCACTGGAGTTGGAATTGCTGAAGGTCGCCTGCCAAATTGACCTACCAGTGCTGGGCATTTGCCGCGGCATGCAGGTGATCAATGTGGCGCGCGGCGGCACCCTTTACACCGATCTTCCCAGCCAGTTCATCACCCCGCTGCAACACAGCACCCCCGAAGAAAAGGGGCGCGATTCTCTGGTGCATGAGGTTACAATAGAACCAGAATCACAACTGGCCAGGATCCTGGGCAGCACGAAGATGCAGGTGAACAGTTTCCATCATCAAGCGGCGCTTGCGATTGGCCAAAACTTACAGGTGGTGGCACATGCCAGCGATGGGCTGGTGGAAGCGGTGGAAGATCGCTCTTTGCGCTTCTTCTACGGCGTGCAGTGGCACCCTGAATGCCTGCAAGCAGTCGCCCCTGCCCATCGAGCCCTCTTCAGAGCCTTTATTGAGGCAGCGGGCGCCTGAATTCCACAGGAGGCACATGGTAGAGCAAAATCTCATTGGCGTTTTTGATTCCGGCCTGGGCGGGCTATCTGTACTGCGCGCCATCCGCGAATCCATGCCTTCCCAACCTGTCATTTACTTTGGTGATCAGGGTCACGTACCCTACGGGCAACGCTCACTGGAAGAAGTACGCGCTTTTTCCACCGAAGCGGTGAAGTTCCTATTGGGTAAAGGCGCAAAACTGATCGTGGTGGCCTGCAACACTGCCTCAGTGGCAGCATTGCTCTCTTTGCGGCGCGACTTCCCGCAGGTGCCCTTTGTAGGCATGGAACCGGCCGTCAAGCCTGCCGCTGAACAAACTCACACCGGTACCGTCGGCGTTTTGGCCACGTTCGCCACCTTTCAGGGTGCGCTTTATGCCTCTGTGGTGGAACGTTTTGCCCACGGTGTCAATTTGCTGCAAGACCCCTGCATTGGGCTGGTACCACAAATTGAAAAGGGCAACCTGGACGGCGCCGAAACGCGCAAAATCCTGGAAGATGCCCTGAAACCGATGCTGGCACAAAATATTGATACCGTAGTGCTTGGCTGCACCCATTACCCCTTTGTCATTCCCCTCATTCAAGAGATCGTCGGTCCCTCCGTTCGCGTCATCGACCCGGCCCCTGCGATAGCACGCCAGACTAAACGCCTGCTGCAAGAGCACGGCTGGTTGAGCGAAGGACTGGAACGCTCTGCAGTCGATTTTTACACCAGCGGCGACCCGGCCTCGATGCAGGCGCTGCTGCCCAAGTTCCTGGGCAAAAGCGGACAGGTTCGCCAAGCAAGCTGGCAAGATGGCAAATTATCGGCCTGACCGAAACAAGATCATTGGAGAAACGCATGAGAGAAGTCAAACTGGCCCTGGTGGGCTTTGGCAATGTAGGCAAGGCGCTGGTTCGCCTGCTGGACAGCAAACAACCGATCTTGCAGCAGACCTACGGCTTCAGCACCAGGATCGTTGGCATTGCCACGGCACATCACGGCATGGCCGTTGACCCGGCCGGGTTGGATGGCGAAACCGCCATTCATACAGCCGAGAATGGTTCGCTGCAAACCCTTTCCAAAGTCCCCGCCCCTGCCTCCATGCTGGATTTCATCCACACTTGCGGTGCAGATGTGCTGTTTGAAAATTCCCCCGTCAACCATCACAGCGGCCAGCCCGCTCTGGACCATCTACGCGCGGGCCTCGAGGCCGGCATGCACGCCATCACGGCCAACAAAGGCCCTGTGGTGCACGGCTACCAGGAACTGAGCCAA
>CAZWKK010000325.1:0-2501 GCA_964634855.1 uncultured Anaerolinea sp. | reverse complement strand
ATCCCAGATGATGACAATGTTGTCATTTCAACCAACCGGGGTCAACCTGTGGCTTTTGAACAGAAATCGAAATCAGGTCAGGCGTTTAAGAATATTGCCATGCGCTTAAAAGGCAATGAAGTGCCTTTCCTCGATATTGAGCCCAAGGACGATCTGTTCTCTCGTTTGTTCAAGCAAAATAATTAAGGAGGGGAGCATGAGTGACTGGATGAAGCAAATTTCAGGAAACAAGAAACAACAAAGTGCTCAAGACGCCAAAGAGCGTCTCAAGTTGGTGTTGATCCATGATCGCACTGAACTTACTCCTGACGAAATGAACGCGATGAAGAACGAACTGTTGGAGGTGATCTCACATCACGTCAATTTTGACGCAGATACTGTGAAGATCACCCTCAATTATGAAGGCCGCGAACAGCGTTTGACGGCTGATATTCCGCTGAAGGCGAGTCAGCGGCGAGGAATTGGATAAGAATGTTCAAAAGAAGTTTCTGGCGAAATTTTGACCTCTGGCTATTGGGGGCGGTGCTCTTCCTCAGCATTTTTGGGGTAGTCATGATCCGCTCCGCAGTCGCCGGAAATGTCAACCTCGCCGGATATGCTCAACGACAGGCAACATTCCTTCTGGTCGGGATTGCCATTCTGGCAGTCGTAGCGCTGATCGATTACCGTTTTTGGAAGAGCCTGTCAAAGTTGATGTACGGCTTTATTGTTGTGTTTCTGCTGGCCATCCTCATCCTGGGGCAGGTCAGCTTTGGGGCACAACGTTGGCTGGATGTGGGTTTTGCCATTGTCCAGCCGGCCGAGATCGCCAAAATTGTGGTCATTCTGGTGCTGGCCGATTATTTTGACCGAACCGCCAATGAGAAGAAAGACCTGAAGTGGGTGGCCAAAAGTTTGGCACTCGTCGTGGGCATTGTGGCCTGGATCTTGTTGCAGCCCAACCTGAGCACCTCCATATTGATCATGGTCTTGTGGTTCTCCATGGTGTGGATCAGCGGTCTGCCCATACGCTATATCCTCACCTTTGGTGCCAGCGCCATCGTGATGTTTGTGGCGGCGTTCCCGTTACTGGAACCGTATCAGCAGCAGCGTATTATGAACTTTATTGCACCAGATCCGAATGCCACCCATGGCAATGCCTATAATGTTCAGCAGGCACTTGTTTCCATCGGCTCAGGGGGGCTGCTTGGACAGGGGTACGGGCATGGCACACAGGTGCAATTACGCTTTTTGCAAGTGCGCCAAACAGACTACATTTTTTCTTCCATGGCCAATGAATTCGGTTTCATTGGAACCAGTATTGTGGTAGGATTATTGATCTTTGTGGTTATCCGTTGTCTTCGGGCGGCCAAATTGGCTAAAGATGTCTACGGTTCAATGATCGCCTATGGGTTTGCCACGCTGATCTTCTTTCAGACCATCGTCAATATTGGCGTGAACCTGAACGTGATCCCGGTAACCGGTTTGACATTGCCATTCATCAGTTATGGCGGAAGTTCGCTGGTCTCGTTATTGATCGGCATTGGGTTTATTGAAAGCGTGGTTTCACGTAAAAGCATGTAATCTTACATTCGAGGATGTTTATTTTTTATGACCAATCAACCTGCACGAGTTCGATTTGCTCCATCTCCCACCGGCCACATGCATTTGGGCAGTGCCCGTACAGCTCTTTACGATTATCTGCTGGCTAAACAAACCGGCGGGCAATTTGTTTTAAGAATTGAAGATACGGACACCAAACGCTACGTTCCAGGTGCTGAAGAAGAGCTGATGGAAGGGTTGCGTTGGCTGGGTTTGGAATGGGACGAAGGCCCTGATAAAGGTGGCCCTTATGGCCCTTATCGCCAGAGTGAACGAAAAGAGATCTACCAAAAATATGCCCAGGAGCTGATCGATTCTGGACATGCTTTCTGTTGTTTTTGTACGCCGGAGCACCTGGCACGTGTGCGTGAAGAACAACAAAAACGCAAAGACCCGCCACATTACGATGGCACTTGCCGAAACCTCTCTGCTGATGAGGTGAAAGCACGCATTGCCAATGGCGAAAAGTACGTCATTCGTTTTAAGACCCCCAAAGAAGGCAGCACCACCGTGCATGACCATCTGCGCGGGGATATTACGGTGGAAAACCGTACCCTGGACGATTACATCCTGGTCAAATCGGATGGCTGGGCGTTATATCACCTGGCTGCCATGGTGGATGACCACCTGATGAAGATCACCCACGTGATCCGCGGCTCTGAGTGGTTGCCAACCTTCCCGCTGCATCATTTGCTGTATCAGGCATTTGGTTGGGAAGAGCCCGCTTTTATTCACCTTTCTCTTTTCCTCAAACCAAGCGGCAAGGGCAAGATGAGCAAACGTGAATCTGCGGAGTTGATCAAAGATGGTTATTCCATTTTTGTACGTGAATTACGCGAGCTCGGCTATCTGCCTGAGGCCGTGGTGAACTGGACCTCCTTGATGGGCTGGGCTTATGATGACCACACTGAGTTCTTTAA
>CAZWKK010000324.1:0-2519 GCA_964634855.1 uncultured Anaerolinea sp. | reverse complement strand
ATTTCACCACCAGTCTCATGATCGGCTGATGCGCCGTCCTTCTGGCCACTTCCACAAAGCCGAGTTGTCGGAAGGTTTCGGCCAGGCCATAGAAGAGGCTGCCGTTCTCGACCTTTCCATCGGTATCAATTGGGTATGCTTCCAGGATGGTGGCGCCGTGATCCACGGCAAATTGAACGGCCACCTGAATGAGCAAGCGGGTGAGACCCAGCCCGCGGTAGTGCCGATCGGTGAAGAAGCAGTTGATGGACCAGACGGGTTGATCGTCCACCGGGGCCAGCTTTTTGGAGCGGGCCAGCAGGGCAAACTCAGCGCGCGGGGCCACGGAGACCCAACCTGCCGGGACGCCCTCAACATAGGCCATTAAACCTGGCTCTTTGCCGCTCTGAACGAGCGTTCGCATATACGAATTCTTGTCTTCATTACTCATGCTGCGAAATACGGGGCTGGGCAGGCGGAACCAGGTACACCAGCAGCCGGTGCAGGTGCGGCTGGTGTTGAAGAGGGTCTCAAAATCAGCCCAGGTGGAGGCGTTCAGCGGTCTGATGGTGACGTTGCTTTCCATGGTCATACTCCTACTTTACTAAAATAAAATCAAGGGCGCGCTGAATGGCTGCGGTGGCATCGGCGGGAAAGTCATGGCCCACACCGGGGAAGATCTCTACTCCGCAGGCGATACCGGCCGCAGCGAGCTTTTCTTTCATCGCCAGGGCGCCAGCGGTGCAATCCACATCGTCCTCGCCAAGCAAGAAATAACAGCGTACCTGTTGATTGGCTGCAACATTCAGCCCGGCAAAGATCTCCTCTACCTGGCCAAAGTAAGGAGCCACGCCAATATAGCCGCTGATGGGAAAAGCCTGCGTAAAGGCAGCCATCAGGGCGGCATGCCCCCCTTTGGAAAACCCACTGATGACGGTACGGGCCGGGTCTACAGCAGAGCGCCTGCAGATAGCGGCGTAGTGTGCCTTCAGTTCTTCTTCAGCGCGCGGAATATCGTTCCAGACAAAGACACCAGGACCGCTTACCTGTGAAGACTGCGGGAAGGCCAGCCGCCAACCAAAGGGGCTGAGATCGAGCCAGTACTCCTTGATGATCTGGGCATTGGTGTTGTTGCCGTGCAGCGCCACGATCAAGGGAGCTTTGGCAGCAGCCTGCACCGGCGGCTCTACCAGCAGCAGTTCCGGACGGGCAGTAGCTTGTGCCTGCAAAATCAGTTGCATGTTGCGCGCCGCCAGTTGCTCAAAGCGCGGACGGCCCTGCAATGCGCTTAAGTCCTCATCGTGGCGCAGGCTATATTCGCTCAAGAAGAACCCTTCATCCAGGGTGGCGGCCAAGATGTCTTCCGCCAGATCCAGATCGCCCATCAGGGTGGCCATGCTGATGCGCCACTCAAAACATTGGCGCCGATCCAGCGCATCGGCAGCGTGAAAGTTGTTAAGGATCTCAAGCGCTTCTGAGTACATTTTCTCTTTGTATAAAGCCAAAGCCTTGGCAAAAACCTCGGGTTCAGATCTGCGGGTCATAAAATTCTCCTGGATATTTTCAATTAACATTTTACGCAAAAATTTAACAATCTGTTGCTTGAAAAATAACCCTAAAAAAGCAATAATTGAACCGTGCCTTAATTCCATTCTCCCCTCAAACACGTGCATCCCCTAAATAAGGAATTTTCATGGAAAACGCCAAATTAAAGTCCTTCAATTACGCTGTGGGAATGTTCGGTACCTCCATTCCCATCAACATGCTAAAAACTTATGCGGCCATCTTTTATGTAGACAGGCTGGGGATGACCACCCCGCAATTTGCCTTAATGCTGCTTATCTATACCTTCATTGATGCCATCGATAACCCGGTCTACGGCTTCCTTTCTGATCGCACGCGCAGCCGCTGGGGAAGGCGCCGACCCTGGCTGGTAATAGGAACTCCGCTGCTGATCCTGGCCTTTGTCTTCTTCTACAATCCTCCCGCCTTCCTTGCCGGCCAATCGTTGGTGGCCTATTGTATGTTCTTCTACATGTTCGCCGGTACCCTCGATTCTGTCATCAACGCCAATTACGGGGCGCTCTTCCCTGAGCTGTTCAAAACCGACAGCAGCCGGGCCAGCACCAATGCCCTGCGTCAGGCCTTTCAACTGGTAGCTATGATCATCAGCATTGCCCTCACCCCCATGGTGACCAAGGTGCTTGGTTACGGCCTGACCGCCATTGTGTATGGCGTCCTGGGCGGCGCGGTGATCTTGTACATGGCTTTCACCAGCCGCGAGGTGAAAGTGGAAGACCATGAGGTCAAACCGCAATTATGGAAAAGCATCAAGGACCTGGTCACAAACAAGAAATTCTGGATCGGCGGCCTTTCGAATGCCTTTTATTCTGCAGCCATGTCACTGGTAATGGCTTCCCTGCCTTTCTTTGTGAAGTACACCCTGCAGATACCGGACAGCCAATCCACCATCCTCTTTGCCTCTGTGCTCATCATCGCCATTGCCGGTGTCTCTTTGTGGGCCTGGTTCGTACGCAAAT
>CAZWKK010000323.1:0-2535 GCA_964634855.1 uncultured Anaerolinea sp. | reverse complement strand
GCAGGCAGATAGGTAGGTTGGTTACTTACTGGGGGATAATTTTCGCTCATGATCTCTCCTATTTCCGAACTTGATTAACCGAAGATCTGGCCGATGTTGGAAATGATGCTGGTAACGCCCACAATGGCGAGCACGGCCAGTAACAGACAAATGCCTAAATAGATGTAGCCCAGGGTGAGGCCGGTGTTGGCCAGTTTCTTGCCGCCCATTTCGCCTTCGGCGTGGCGGATCTGATGCTTGCTTTTATGACCGCTGATGACAGCCGCTAAAGAGCTGATAGGTGCCAGGATGGCGGCAACCAAAAAGCTCATCTTTAGCGGTGAATGGAACAGGATGAGCAGATAAGAAAGCGCGCCAGTGACAACACTGACCACGGACCACAGGCTGAACCCTTTCTTTGGGGCAGCGGGTTCAATGGGGTTGGGTGTAGATTCCATGAATTTCCTCCATAATGAATAAGTACAAATTCATTATATTCCTTTTAAAGCAGCACGATCAAACCAGGCGTTTGCGAAAGAAGATCTTGCTCACTTCACCGGGGAAGTCTTCCAGCTCGGCAAAGCGGGTAAAGCCCAATTTTTGGTAAAAGCCAGGCGCCTGAACGCTGAGGGTATCCAGATACATATTCTTGCAGCCGCGTTCAATGGCAATGATCTCTGCCTCGTGCATCAAAGCGCTGCCCAGGCCGCTTCCGCGGGCGGATTCTGCCACCCACAGCGTGCTGATGTAGAACCAGCCCTTTTCGGTGTTGCCTTCCAATCCACCAATCAGGGTGCCCTTTTCATCATATGCCATCAAGATCAGATCCTGGCGGTCACTGGGGCCAACCTGGCGGGCGGTAAATTCTTCAATTCCTGTCCCCAACGCGTCCAGTTCATGTTGCGGAAAGTTTGGGTTGTGGATGATCTTGTAAGCCATAATCAGTCCAATCTTTTTGTGAACCAGATGTCCTGTCGATAAAATTCAAAACCCACGGCCTGCGCTAAATACTGCATGGGCAGGTTCTCGCTGCTGGTGCCGGTAAGCACGCAGGTCGCACCCAGTTCTTTGAGCAGTTGTGCCGTTTGGCAGATCAATGCTTTGGCCAAACCCATTTTCTGAAAGGCCGGGTGGGTACCGATGGGGTCTGTATAACCATTTATCCCATTCTCATCTTCTTCCGTGCCGCCAATGCAAAAGGCCGCCAGGGTGCCACGCCCGTCGGTTGCCACCAGGTCCAGCTCAGGGCGGTAATTGGGTGCGCGCATGATGGAGAGCCTCTCCTCTATGGTCATGGCCTGGGTGCCAAAGGCAGCCCTGTGCAGGTTGACCAGCGCTTCCGCCTCGATTTCACCAAAGACAGGCCGGATGGCAAATCCAGCCGGGAGGGGAGCCTGTTTGAGCGGAACCTCAAGCGATAGTCGATATCTGAGGCTGCGTGTAGTTGAGGCGATAAAACCGTGTTCTTGGAGCACACGTAAATGAAGCGTCGCATCTGCCCGGGCGCAGGCATCCAACGTGTCTGAACTTTGCCGTTGTTGGTTGAGGACTTTCTGACAGGCTACGGCCCAATCTACAATACTGTCTTCCAATTCTTTATTTGTCTTCTCTGGTGTGATCTCAAAGAGCAGATTGTTGAAGTTATCTACAAAAGCCAGCGCCACCAGATCACCGCCTTGTCTCCACAGGCGGGTCCGTTTTTGTACCGCTTCCAATTGGATGACCTCTTCAAAATCGGTCAAAGAAGAAGGCCCAGGCAGGCGCTTCTGCCAGGCACGGATCTCTTCCAGATCATGGGCGGGGTCAAACAAGAATGTGTCCATTCCCTAATTGTACAGAAAAATAATAAGAAGAAATAATCAGATTTTGCCATTCTTTTAGCTATCCTTAAGGTAGGCCACTGGTAGGAAAGGGTATAATAAAAAAGAACCCACTTGATGGAGACCCCATGACAGAGAAGAAAATTCGAGTCTTGATCGCCAAACCTGGCCTGGATGGCCATGACAGAGGCGCCAAGGTAGTGGCACGCGCCTTGCGCGATGCCGGCATGGAAGTGATCTATACCGGGCTGCGCCAAACCCCGGAGATGATCGCTGAGGCAGCTCTGCAGGAAGATGTTCAGTTTGTTGGGCTGTCCATCCTCTCCGGCGCGCACATGGCCCTGGTTCCGCGGGTCATCGATCTGGTCAAGGCGAATGGTCAGAAAGACGTTCACATCTTTGTGGGCGGCATCATCCCCGAAGAAGATATCAAAGACCTGGAAAAAATGGGTGTCAGCGCCGTTTACGGCCCCGGCACACCCACCTCAAAGGTGGTCGAAGATATCCACACACTTATAGGGGAGAAGTAATTCAAATCACACCCGAGGTAATGCAGCCACAGTTTGAGCAAGAAACCATTTGTACGAACTCTGCACGACCCGGGTGATTTTGATTTAAAGGATGGACCGTTTGACGGCAGTAGAAGAGGCGCTTCTAGCGGGGGACCGGCTCAGTCTTTCTCGTTTTCTTACCCAGGTAGAGAATAACGACCCGCAAGCACGCCTGATACTGGATG
>CAZWKK010000322.1:0-2545 GCA_964634855.1 uncultured Anaerolinea sp. | reverse complement strand
ACAAATTCTAAGGAGAAAATATGCGTAAGAGTTTAGTTGTTTCATTGTTCGCCCTTGTTATCGCCGCTATGGTATTGAGTGCTTGTGGTACTGCCACGCCGGCGGCCACCGAAGCCCCTGCAACTGAAGCAGCCGTTAATGAAGCTCCCACTGCTGAGCCTACTCTGGCTCCCGGATCGGTTCAGATCAATGGCGCTGGCGCCACGTTCCCGCTGCCAGTCTACACTGCCTGGACCTTCGCTTACCAGTATGTTGATCCCTCTGTTGTGATCAACTATCAGGGCATTGGTTCTGGTGGTGGCAAAAAAGGCATCATTGATAACACCATTGATTTCGCTGGTTCTGATTCACTTTTGAAAGACGAAGAATACACTTCTGGCAAAGATCTGCAAATGTACCCCATGCTCGCCGGTGCTGTTGTGCCTGTGTACAACCTGACCTGGGCCAAAGAATTCGCTGCTGATGCCAAAGTTCCTGCTCTCGTGCTCGATCGCCAGACCCTCGTTGACATCTACAACGCCAAGATCACCAAATGGAATGATCCCGCGATCGTCGCCCTGAATCCTGGTCTGGATGGTTATTTGCCCGATGCCACCATCACCGCAGTTCACCGCTCTGACGGCTCTGGCACCACCGAGATCTTCACCAAAGCTTTGGCTTCCTTCAGCGCCGATTGGACTGCTGGTGGCGCCTCCTCTGTAGAATGGCCCGTCGACAAAGCCGGTAACGGCATCGGTGGTAAAGGCAATCAGGGTGTGGCTGCTGCAGTCATCAACACCCCCAACTCCATCGGTTATGTTGAGCTTTCCTACGCCATTTCCAACAAGATGTCCGCAGTATCCCTGGTCAACAAAGCTGGTAAGACCGTAGTCGCTAATGCCGAATCTGTCGCTGCTGATATGAGCGATTTCGCCGATGCTTTTGACGCCAAACTGACCGCTACCATCGTCGATGGTGCCGGCGAAGGTTCCTGGCCTATCACTGGCTACACCTACATCATCCTGCACACCACCGATAGCACCGATGCCGTCAAGACCCAGAAGATCGTTGAATTCCTCAAGTGGGCTCTCACCGATGCTGGCGCTGGCAAACAGGCTGCTGATCTGGGCTACTCAGTACTGCCCGCCGCTGTTCGCGATCAGGTTCTCGCCAAACTGGCTGAAGTTTCTGTCAACGGCACCCCTGTTCTGAAGTAACTTAATTCGACTTACTGAATTGTTCTGGAGGTACGGTGTTCTGTACCTCCAGAACGAATTGTCAACCGTCAACCTACAATGAAAAAACTTACTCATATACTTCAGCAAATCCGCGATACTTGGAAAAAGATCACAAAACATGGTGATCGACCCTGGCAAGGGTTATTGGTAGCCGTTTCCATTTTGGTCGTTGTTCTAATGGCAGCCATCGGGTTCATGCTCTGGAAAGATTCCAGCCAGGCACGAACCGTTTTCGGTCTTAAATTCCTTTTACCCACAAATGATCCCTCCTGGGATCCAGTGAATGACAATTTTCAAGCCTGGCCATTTATTTACGGCACACTCATCACTTCCTTTGTGGCCATGCTGATCGCTTTACCGGTCAGCCTGGGCATTGCGATTTTTCTTGCCGAGTTATGCCCGGCCTGGTTGAGAACTCCTTTGAACTGGTTGGTGGAACTTCTAGCTGCGATTCCCTCTGTAGTCTATGGCCTTTGGGGTATCTTTGTTTTCTTGCCCGCTGTGGTGGCTCCCATTGGGAATGGGCTTTACGCGGCTTTTGCGAAGCTGCCCGTGTTGGGAGCTTTTTTTGCCGGTCCAATCCCCGCAAATGGTTCTTCACGGTTGGCAGCCAGCTTGATCTTAGCAATCATGATCATTCCCACCATTGCTGCCGTCAGCCGGGATGTGTTTCTGGCTATCCCCAATACGCAGCGCGAGGCTTCTCTTGGGTTGGGAGCAACTCAATGGGAAACCATCTGGCAGGTACTCATCCCTTATGGTTTATCCGGTATTTTAGGGGCTGTCATCCTAGGCTTGGGGCGTGCGTTGGGCGAAACGATGGCGGTTACCATGGTCATTGGCAACAGTATCGAGGGCACACTTTCTTTGTTGCGACCTGGGTACACCATGTCCAGTATCATTGCCAATGAGTTCGCTGAAGCGGTTTCCAAACTGCACACCCAGTCTTTGATCGAAATTGGTTTCATCTTATTTATTCTTACCTTATTGTTGAACATTATTGCCCGCTTCCTAGTCTGGCAAGTAGCCCGCAAGACACCTCAGGAGGCGAGAGCATGAACGATTACAGTCTTTTGCTGCAAAGGGGTGGGGCAAAACGTAAAGCCAGCCGTAAAACAAGTAATGCTGTGATGTTGGCGTTGACCGGCATCCTGACCTTGTTAGCCCTTGTCCCGTTGTTTTGGATCATTGGCTATGTTGTGGTACGGGGTGGAAAATCGATCAACCTGGACTTCTTCACCCAACTTCCCAGGCCAATGGGAATGGAAGGCGGCGGTGTTTTGCATGCCATTGAGGGCACCATCATCATCAGCCTGTTGGCTTCTGTG
>CAZWKK010000321.1:0-2552 GCA_964634855.1 uncultured Anaerolinea sp. | reverse complement strand
TTTGAGCCGCATCCCAATAACATCATTTATGACATTCACACCACCAAACGCTGCCTGGCCCTTTGCGATAACCACCCGGCTTTCGGCATCAATTTTGACCCGGCCAACATTTTCTACACCGGCATCAATCTGGGCAGCTACATTGATGAGATCGGCGACCGTATTGTGCTTGTGCATGCCAAAGACTGCGAGCTGGTGGAACACAACATGGCCCGCGGCGGCTATTGGATGCTGCAGCGCGATTGGGGCACGTTGGATCGCTCCTTCCGCTTCCGCATTCCGGGCTGGGGCTCCATTAACTGGAAGAGCGTCATCACCGAGCTTTTCCTCACAGGCTACAACGGTGTCTTCTCATATGAGCATGAAGATGTGACCATGTCTCGCGCCGATGGGTTGGACAAGGCCATCGATTTCTTGAAACCGCTCATGATCCAGCAGCCTTATGAAGGCCGCAACGACAAACTCTTCCAAAAGTAAGGAGTACCCTCATGCGAACAATGAAAGCAATGGTATTAGAGCAACCCCGTAAATTTGTCTATCAGGATGTTCCCGTCCCCAGCATCAGCGACGACGAAGTGCTCATCAAGGTCAAGTATTGCGGCATCTGCGGCTCCGATTGGGGCTCTTATACTGGTAAGTACGAAGAAGAAGTAGCCTGCCTGCCGCTCATCACCGGGCATGAGTTCTGGGGCATCATCGAAGAGACTGGCAAGGGTGTCTCCAACTTCAAAGTGGGCGACCGCGTGGCCGTGGATATCTGCCTCACCTGCGGCACCTGCTACTACTGCCGGCGCGGTGAACCGCTGCTGTGCAGCTCTTTCAAACAGATCGGTATTCACGTTAATGGCGGTTATGCTGAGTATGTGAAGGCGCCTGCCCGCAATTGCTACATCGTGCCGGAAGAAGTGGATGATTATGCTGCCACCTTTATTGAACCGCTGACCGCCTGCATTAACGCCAGCCGAAAAATGAACTGTGAGTTGGGCGCTTCAGTGGCCGTCATCGGCGCAGGGCTGGGCAACATCCATGCCGCCCTGGCCAAGCTACGCGGCGCTGCCCCCGTGTTCGTCATCGATTCCCAGAAGAAACGTCTGGAAATGGCCAAACAAATGGCTGCCGATGAGATCATTGACATCACCAAAACCCCAGATGCTGTGGCAGAGATCATGCGCCTCACCAACGGGGTGGGCGTGGATTATGTGATCGAAGCGGTTGGGCGTTCTTCCACCTATGAACAAGCGTTTAACATGATCCGCCGCGGCGGTAAATTGGAAGCTTTTGGCATCTGCTCTGATGATGACTTTGCCAAACTGGCTCCGGCTCAGTTTGTGCTGCAGGAAAAGAAGATCGGTGGTTCTTGCGCTGGCATTGGGCACGATTGGGAAGTGGCCATTGCCCTGTTGCAATACAAACGCATCGACCCGCATCCGCTCATCTCCATGATCGTACCGTTGAATGAGCTTGAAATTGCTTTGAATGAACTGCAACAAAACAAAGACCTGGTGAAAGTACTGGTTTCACCTGAGGCCACTGAACGCAAAATATTGGTCCACTAGATCAATTATTTATTTCGCAGCAAAAGATTGGAGAAAGAAATGTTTATTACGTACGATGAATTTGCCAAGACCATCGATGCCAGCTCTCTCAAGCTGGACACCTCTTACGACGACTACAATGCGCTGGTCGCTGCCTGCAAGAAGTACAAATTTGGCTGCGTGTTCATCTGGCCGGCTTTTTACCCCGAAATTTCTGAGGCATTAAAGGGCACCGTCACCGAATTTGGCACCTCGCTTGCTTTCCCCTCTGGTCAGGAAATGACCGAGACCAAGGTCAACCAGGCACGCTTATTCACCAGCCTGGGTGCCCAGCAGGTAGACATGGTCATGAATGTGGGTTGGCTCAAGAGCAAACGCTACGATCTGGTCAAAGCGGATATCGCTGCCGTGCGTGAAGCAACCAAACACACTTCCTTAAAAGTGATCATCGAAGCCATGCTGCTGACCGATGAAGAGATCGTCAAAGCCTGTGAGATCGTGGCTGATTGCGGCGCCAATTACGTGAAGAGCGGCACCGGTTTTTCTGCTGACCCGACCACGCTGCATCATATTGCTCTCATGAAGAAAACCGTAGGCAACCGCTGCGCCGTCAAAGCTGCCGGTGGTGTGCGCACGCTGGAAACCCTTACCCAAATGTACGCCCTGGGTGTGACCCGCTTTGGCATTGGCTACAAGAGCGCCATCTCCATTGCAGAAGAAGCCCTGAAACTCAACGACAAGATCGAGATCCCGGCTTTGAAATTGGAAGACTACTTATAAACCTCACCAGGAGAGAACCATGGGATACAAAGAAACCCTGCTTCAACCGCTCAAGATCGGCACGCGCGTAGCCGGTAACCGTTTTTTTGCACAACCTATGGAATGTGTTGATTCGGATGCCGAGGGCAACCCAACCGAGTTGACCTACAAACGTTACGAGAATCTTTTCAAAGGCAAATTCGCCCTCATTGACCTGGAAGCCATTACCGTCACCAATGAGAGCCGTGCCCGCAAAAC
>CAZWKK010000320.1:0-2555 GCA_964634855.1 uncultured Anaerolinea sp. | reverse complement strand
AATCCGTACACTGGGCAGGCGTCAGATCGCCCACCAGGTCGCCACCTTCGCCCACCCGGATCTGATAGGTTTCCTGAGGGATCATCAAATAATCGGCGTAACCAGGGTCAATTTCCGGGTAGAAACCGGTAAAGAAAGAGAAGTAATTCCCATCTTGTTTGGAAATATCGATCTCAACCCCTGGAATACCATTGCCACTGGAATCCAACACAAATACCTTCAGAAGGATTGGCGCATCCTCACCTTTGCAAACATCCTTCCGGCTCACCAGTTCATACGGCGCAGCCTGGGTAGGACGCGCGGTTGGGGTTGGCCTGGGAGTGAATGTAGCAAACGGTGTTTTGGTTGGCAACACGTTGGTGGCAGTTACTACCAGCTCGGTAGGCAACTCTGGCGTTACTGTAGCCGTCTCAGCTTGCGGTATTGATGCCAGTGGCGTGATCTGCTGGCCAGGTTGCGTGAGCAGAGCAGCCAATAAGGCTAACCCTTTAGCAGAAGTTGCATCTCCACTTCCGGCAAGCATTTGCTGGGCTTGCACCACCATGGCAGCGCCCATATCAGGGTCACCCAGTAAGTTCAGGCGGGTAAAGGCTCGTTTTGCATCTGCCTCATACAGGTAGGTTCGCCCTACCAATGCACGGTATATGGCTTTTTGAGGTTCGCTCAAAGTCGCCGGCTGCGTATCAGTGTATCGCACCGGGAATACCCAGTATGAAAGGGCCAGCCCACAAAGCAGGCCGAGCACAATTCCGGTGATCAGGTAGAGGGGTGGTGGAGATTCGCGCCTTTTCATTGTCCTTGCGCTCCAGAAAGGGCGTTTATTCGCGTCTCAAGGGCCGCCAAAGCCTTCAAATCAGTCTCTGAGTATCCAAGTTGTTGCGCGCTCAATAAAGCGCTCTGAACGGCTCTCAATGGGTTTTCCGGATCCAGCTCTTTTAACACCACCAGGGCATTTTGCGCATCGGCAGGGTCGGGATACGCGCGCGCAACCATCAGCACAGTATCGGTTTTGTAATCACTGCGCAGGCTGCTGAGGTCGGTGTTTCTGGCAGCAGGTGGTTGGATGAGCCAACCGTACATCAACCCGGCAAACGCACCCAGGATGATGGCCAGAACAAAACCGATCATGCGCCGTCTTTTCAAAATGACCTACTTCATCATTGGGATCTTGATGCCAGAGCGCTTGGCAGCGGCAATCGCCTCTGGATAGCCAGCGTCTACATGGCGAACCACGCCCATGCCAGGATCGGTGGTAAGAACACGTTCAATACGAACAGCCGCTTCAGGGGTACCATCTGCCACGATCACCATACCCGCATGCTGGCTGTAACCAATGCCCACGCCGCCGCCATGATGGAAGGAAACCCAGGTAGCTCCACCCGCAGTATTGATCAGCGCGTTCAAGATCGGCCAATCACTGACCGCATCGGTGCCATCTTTCATCCCCTCCGTCTCACGGTTCGGGGATGCCACAGAGCCTGCATCCAGATGATCACGCCCAATAACGATGGGAGCCTTCACAATGCCTTTTGCCACCAGTTCGTTGAACTTCAAGCCAGCCTTGGCGCGCTCGCCGTATCCCAACCAGCAGATACGGCTGGGCAAGCCCTGGAAATGCACCTGTTCGCGTGCCATCTTCAACCAGCGCTGTAAATGGGCGTCTTCCGGGAAGAGCTCTGCCACCGCTTCATCAGTGCGGTAAATATCTTCTGGATCGCCAGAAAGAGCCACCCAACGGAAGGGTCCCTTGCCCTCACAGAACAACGGGCGAATATACGCCGGAACAAAACCAGGGAAATCAAAGGCATGGGATTCGCCATTATCAAAAGCACGCTGGCGCAAATTATTGCCATAATCAAACACCTCAGCACCGCGTTTCTGGAACTCCAGCATGGCGCGGATATGAGCGGTCATAGAGTCAATGGAGCGTTTTTCGTACGTGGCTGGGTCAGATTTGCGTAATTCTGCCGCTTCTTGTACGCTCAAACCGGCCGGTACATAGCTCAACACATCATGGGCCGGGGTCTGGTCAGTCACAACATCCGGCACCACCCCATGGGATAACAACTCAGGGTAGATCTCAGCGGCATTGCCGATTAGTCCGATGGAGAGAGGTTTTCCCTCTTGTTTGGCTTCTTCCACCAGCGTCATGGCTTCTTCCAGAGAATCGACCACCATATTCACGTAACCGTGGTCCTTACGCCGTTGCGCACGCTCGGGGTCCACTTCCACCACCAGCGCCACCCCTTCGTTCATGGTGATCGCCAGTGGTTGGGCGCCACCCATGCCGCCCAGGCCAGCCGTCAAAACCAGTTTACCGCGCAGTGATGACCAACCTTTTAGTCTGGCCAGAGAGCCAAGTGTCTCGTAAGTTCCCTGTAAAATGCCCTGCGTACCAATGTAGATCCAGGAACCGGCCGTCATCTGGCCATACATGATCAGACCTTTGGCGGCCAGATCATCAAAATGTTTTTGGGTCGCCCAATGGGGCACCAGATTGGAGTTGGCAATGAGGACACGGGGAGCATCGGTATGACTTTTAAAGATCGCCACCG
>CAZWKK010000319.1:0-2603 GCA_964634855.1 uncultured Anaerolinea sp. | reverse complement strand
TGCTGCAATACTTCAATTGGAAGATCTACCCTGATTTCTCGGTCTATTCCTTTTCGGGGCTGACCCTGGCCTATGTTTATTTCCAACTTCCTTTGATGGTCTTGCTTATCATCCCGGCATTTGCCGGTTTGAAGAAGGAATGGCGTGAATCTGCATTCAATTTGGGCGCCGATACATTTCGCTACTGGTGGAATATTGGCATTCCTGTGTTGGCTCCCTCGCTCATCGCCGGGTTCACGCTTTTGTTTGCTAACGCCTTTGGCGCCTATGCCACAGCCTATACTCTTACCGGCTCACGTCTATCGTTGGTCACGCTGCAGATCGGGTTCACGATCGCAGGTGAAGTGTTGCATGACCCTGGCATCGGTCAGGCGATGGCGATTTTGTCCTTGTTGATCATGGGCACAAGCATTGTTATTTATCAGATCGCGACCAATCGGGCTCGCCGCTGGACACGACGTTGATCGGAATGAGGACCCAATGAAGCAAAAACCATCTGTTAGCCAGGTTCTGATAATTGTATTTTTCATCCTGTATATGATCATCCCCATTGTGGCCACCTATCTTTTCTCTTTGGCCACCCGCTGGGACCGTACCATTTTGCCAGAAGGGTATTCATTTGAAGGCTACATCACCGCAGCCAAAAATCCTTATTTCTTCTCCACTTTGCGTAATTCATTAGTTCTTTCGGTCTCTACCGTCTTGGTGAGTTTGTTGGTGGTCGTGCCTACGGTTTATTGGGTGCATGTACGCCTGCACACTGCAAAACCATTGCTTGACCTGCTCATGATCTTGCCCTTTGGTATCCCGGGGGTAGTTCTAGCTCTGGCGTTGGTGCAGGTATACAACTTTCAACCGCTCAATCGCTCAGCACTTTTACTCATCGCTGCTGAGGTGGTTTTCACCATGCCGTTTATGTATCGCTCAGTTTCAAACAGCCTGTCTGCGGTGGATATCCCGACCCTTACAGAAGCCGCTCAGAGTTTGGGCGCTGACACAAAGAATGTGCTGTTGGAAGTGATCGTGCCCAACATCTTCCCGGGTATCCTCAGTGGCAGTTTGCTGGTATTTGCCACCGTATTTGCTGAGTTCACCCTGGCGCGTCTCATTGTTGGGGCTGGCTTCAAGACCTTCCCGATGCTATTGGTGGAATACACCCGTATTGATGGCACCATCGCGGCAGCACTCTCTGTCATTTCCTTCACCGTTGCCTGGATCGTATCCATGTTGATCTTGTGGATCGGCGGCAAAGGCGTACGTTCAACACAAGACATCGTAAAAGCTAAATGAGGAATCGATCATGGCATATTTAGACCTTACCAATATCTGCAAATCATTCAATTCAGTAGTAGCCGTCAAAGACTTCGATCTGAATATTGAAAAAGGGCAACTGGTTTCTTTCCTTGGCCCTTCGGGTTGTGGAAAAACAACCACCTTGCGAATGATTGCAGGGTTTGAGCTTCCAGACTCCGGCACCATTTGCCTGGATGGAGAAGATATCTCACTGGTTCCCCCAAATAAGCGCGGGATCGGCATGGTGTTCCAGGCTTATGCCCTTTTTCCCAATATGACCATTCGCGAGAATGTAATGTTCGGGTTGCGCATGGCACACAAGCCAAAAGCCTACATTGAAAAGAAGGTAGATGAGGTGTTGGATCTGGTGCGCTTAAGCAACACGGCCAAACGCTACCCGCATCAGCTTTCAGGTGGGCAGCAGCAGCGGATCGCGCTGGCCCGCGCCCTGGCTATTGAACCGCGGGTACTCTTGCTGGATGAACCACTTTCGGCGTTGGACGCTGAAGTGCGTGTGGTGTTGCGCGGTGAGATTCGCCGCATCCAGACAGCTTTGGGGATCACGACCGTCTATGTGACCCACGACCAGGAAGAGGCATTGTCCATTTCTGATCGGGTGGTGGTCATGAACAGCGGTCTCATCGAACAGATAGGTTCAGCGCAGGAGATCTATCAGCACCCCAACACCCGCTTTGTGGCAACCTTCATCGGCACCGCCAATGAGTTCCACGGCAAAGTGGCTGGCGAGAATTCCGTGCTCTGTGATGATCTGGCACTGACGGTTGGCAGCAACAAGTCATTTGCCAAAGACAGCAAGGTGGTAGCGCTCATTCGCCCCGAAAATGTAGAAGTGTTTGATGCCAAACCCGAAGAATCTCGTCCGAACTTGTTTGAAGGCGAGATCGAAACACTCACCTTCCACGGTGCCATCACTCGCCTGGGCATCATGGCTGGCGGCAAGCACATTACCGCTGATGTAAATCTGAGCGGCCGGGCCATGCTCTCTCACCATCAAAAAGTATGGTTGAGCTTCCGCCCTGAATATTGCCAGATCATGGCGGACTAAGGTATTTCTACCATGTACTTTATAAACGGACACGAGATCGTACTGGATAAAAATGAGCGTCTGGAACCCTGGGCCAGCCCGGACCGCGTGATTCGGCTTGCCATGGACTTCATTAAAAACTGTCCGCTCGATGAAAAGAACCAGCTTCCCTGGTATTTGCAATACTCTTGTTTTTGGACCGATCCGCTGCGACCTACGATCTGGCCCGATAACCCGGCAGGCAAGTACGCCTGGGCTGTGACAA
>CAZWKK010000318.1:0-2611 GCA_964634855.1 uncultured Anaerolinea sp. | reverse complement strand
TTGCCTATGCTTTCTTTGTACCCATTTTCTTTGTCAGCATCGGCCTGAGCGTAAATCTGCGCGAAACCAGTCTTAACACGCTTTGGATCATTCTTGGCATAACCTTAATTGCCATTCTGGGCAAGATTGTCGGATCAGGTGGCGGCGCCAAAATGGCAAAATTCTCTTGGCGAGAATCGCTGCAGCTTGGTATTGGCATGGTCTCTCGTGGCGAAGTAGGCCTCATCATTGCCAAGATCGGGCTGGATTCTGGCTACCTGGCAGAAGATGTCTTCTCAGCAATCGTTGGCATGATCTTGCTTACCACATTGGTCACGCCACCTTTGCTCAGGTTTGCATTTTCTTTACCTGATAAAAAAGAACCCCTCAATAGTTCCCCTGACTTAGTTCAGGAGAAAGAGAATTAACTATGTTTTTGATCCTCTATGTCTTACACGACCCAACCAGATTAAATGACGTCCTGACCGCCTGGAATGACACCGGCGTAAGCGGCATTACAATTCTGCCCAGCACCGGTCTCAAACGCATGCAAGAATTCATCGGTCTACGTGAAGATATTCCCCTTATCCCCAGTTTGGAAGATCTGGTGAGCCACGAAGAAAAACTGAACCGTACCCTCTTCACGGTCGTCAAGAGTGATGAGATGGTGGATAAAGTACTTAAAGCTACGGAAGACAAGATCGGTGATCTGGACCTGCCCAACACGGGCATACTGGCCGTCATCCCGTTGGCTCGTGTTTATGGATTGAACCGCAAAGACAACTAAATATGCGGATCCTCACCGCCGATATCGGAACTGGAACTCAAGATATATACCTGTTTGATTCCCGCCTGGAAGTGGAAAACGGCTATAAGCTGGTGTTACCCTCCCCCACACTGATGGTCCGTCGTGCCATTAGCCGGGCGATAGCTGCGAACCGAGATATTGTCTTGACAGGCGCGCTGATGGGCGGAGGCCCGAGTGGCTGGGGTGTGGCAGACGCATTAAAAGCAGGGAGGAAAGTCTTCGCCACCCCACAGGCAGGGACCACTTTGGATGACAATCTACAGGCTGTTGAGGAAAGCGGCATAACCCTACTCGCCGATGACGAAGTTTCTTCTTTACCTGATTCTGTAGCACGAATCGAAATGCGTGATTTTGATTTCAACGCCATTCGCGCTGCTTTCGCATCATTTGATGTTTCACTGGATCATCTGGACGGTTTAGCTCTGGCTGTTTTTGATCATGGCAACGCGCCAGCAAATGTCTCTGACCGTAAATTTCGCTTTGACTATCTGGCGCAGAGGATCCAGGTCAACAATCAACTCAGCACCTTTGCCTACCCGATCCATGACATCCCAGAAAGCATGACCCGTCTGCGTTCCGTCGCTGATAGTGCCCGCAACGTGGAAGCTCCCGTGGTAGTGATGGATACTGCACCTGCGGCTGTGCTGGGCGCCATTCAAGACCCGCAAGCCAATGTGCAGGATCGCCGCATCGTAGTAAATATCGGTAACATGCACATTTTAGGCTTTTGCCTCAACAAGCAATCCATTGAAGGGGTTTTTGAGCATCACTCCCATTTATTTGACCAAACCAAATTGGAGGCGATGTTGAGTGAATTTACAGCAGGTACTTTGACCAATGAACAAGTGTTTGCCGATCATGGTCACGGCGCCTGGATTGGAGATCACCCGCCATTTTCCTTGGAAGAAGCTAACCGATTAGTGGTTATTGGGCCGCGTCGCAACCTGCTGACTCAATCCAGACTCCAACCAACCTTTGCCGCTCCTTACGGCGATATGATGGTTGCGGGTTGTTTTGGCTTGCTGCGCGCCTGCGCTGATCATATACCTCAGGCGAAGGAAGAGATCTTATCTGCCCTCAACGGCACAAATCAACCCCAGGCTCCCTGGGAATTCGTCCAATGAATTTCCTCAAATTTCTTGACCAAATCGCCGGTCTCTGATAGAATTTTGCCGTTCGTTGCCCCCATCGTCTAGGGGACCAGGACGCAGCCCTTTCAAGGCTAAAACCAGAGTTCGAATCTCTGTGGGGGCACAATCGCAAGGTTGCCCACCAAGGTCCCAAAAAATAGTCACTAAGCGTGGCTATTTTTGTTTAACAACCAGAGTACTCCCCTTCGGGGATCTGCGAGAATTTCAGGGTGGGCACAATCGCAAGGTTGCCCACCAAGGTCCCAAAAAATAGTCACTAAGCGTGGCTATTTTTGTTTAACAACCAGAGTACCCTCCTACGGAGGTCTGCGAGAATCTCCGATAGGGCACAATCTCTTTTAGAGACTGAAAATAGTCACCAATGTGTGGCTATTTTTGTTTAACAACCAGAGTTCCCTTTCCCCTTCGGGGATCTACGACCATACGGAGGTCTGCGAGAATCTCTGTGCCCTCAAGAGGGCAGGTGGGCACAATCTCTTTTAGAGACTGCCTAAAGGTTCCGAAAAAAATAGTCACTTCGAGTGGCTTTTTTTGTTTAACAACCAAAATTCCCCTCACACGGAGGGTCTGCGAGAAACCTCTCACCGAAAAACTGTATCAAGATGTTCCAGCAGATTTCCGATGAAGTCGCAAGAAGCATATTCTCATCGCTCTACAATCTTCTCATTCTTAA
>CAZWKK010000317.1:0-2614 GCA_964634855.1 uncultured Anaerolinea sp. | reverse complement strand
CGGATCGCCTGCTTTTAGATGGCTGGCCGCTGCAACCGCAAACAAATATCAGTTCCAGTTTGAAACCAGCATAGGTGGCAACCCTGAGACCTATGCATACCGCTCAGCTATACTGACCAAGACCAGCTTTAGCCTGCCGGCCATCCCGCCACTTAACACCCCGATCTATTGGCAGGTGAGAGCCGCTGATGCAGCGGGCAACTGGAGTGACTGGAGCGCGCAGTACTCAGTCACAGTCAATCCAATCAAACCGGCCTCACCAAAGATCAGCCTGCCGAAGAACAATACAGCCACAGATGACTCCACGCCCATTCTTAGCTGGGGCAGCGTACTCTATGCAGACAAGTATGATGTCCAGATCGCCAACAACGCTAAATTTACTGGCGCCACCATGTACAGCGACATCAGCGGGACGAGTATGGAGACCGCCGAGCTGCCAGATGGCAAATATTTCTGGCGCGTACAGGCCAGAAACCTGCTGGGGATGGTCAGTGCCTGGTCTGGTTCCTTCTCCTTTACGGTAGATACTGTTCCCCCTGCGGCACCGGTGCTTAGCAAACCACTTAATGACTCAGATTTCATTGGCAACCCCACGTTCACTTGGTTGGCCTCTATCGGGGCAACGAAGTATCAGCTACAGTACTCCTATACACTTGATGCGAATGACGACACCTATGACTATCGGTCAGGTGAGATCATCGGGCTAAAACACAGCCCCACTACCGTTCCTACCATATTTCAACCCATTTATTGGCAGGTTCGCGCGAAAGATTTAGCAGGAAACTGGAGCCCCTGGAGCAATAGCCTTTCCGTCACCATCCGTCCCTTACCTCCTGTTGCCCCCAAACTGAGCGCCCCGGCCAACAACTCGGTGCAAACCAGCGCCACACCAATCCTCACATTTGGTACTGTTTTATTTGCTGATTCCTACCGCTTGCAGGTCTCAAGAGATCCTAAATTCTCGGGCACACTCATTTTCGATATTGTTGATATCCACGACAATTCAGAGTCTTACGGCCCGTTTGCAGATGGAAAATACTATTGGCGGGTGCAGGGTCTGAATGGCAATTATGTTTATGGCCCCTGGTCTTCCACCTACAGCTTTACCGTCGATACCACCGGTCCTGCTGCACCTACCAGCCTGAAGCCAGACAACGCTATCAATATGCGTTTGACGCCACTTTTTAGTTGGGCGGCTTCGACAGGCGCCAAGTATTACCAATTCCAGATCGACACCGTGAATACCTTCGCTTCTCCAGATTATGATGTTGCCACCCTCAAAACTCCATCCATTAAACTGCCGCTAACCCTGGCAGTGAACACCTACTACTGGCATGTAAGGGCAGTAGATGTCTATGGCAACTGGGGAAATTGGAGCGAGACCAGAAGCTTCTCTGTACTACCAACAGTTGTCCGCGATGGTGGTTTTGAAGAGGTAAGCGGTGATTGGACTGAGAGTTCTTCACATGGTTGGGGCATCATCTCAGATTCTGCGCTGCCACTGGCGACCCACGCAGGCTATTACCTGGCCTGGTTGGGCGGCGGAAACAGTGAAACTTCAACCATTACCCAATCGAGCATCCAAATGACCTCTGCCCGATACCTGCATTTCTGGTACCTGATCGGGTCAGCCGATTATTGCGGATATGATTATGCCTATATTCTGGTAAATGGATCAGAAATCGCAAGAGTTGACCTTTGTAAAGCCACCAGCAAGAACACATGGGTTCATCAGGCCATCGATCTAAATGCTTATGCTGGAACAACGATCTCGCTTGCGTTCAGAGTGATCACAGATGGTAGTTTATCCAGCAGTCTCTTCTTGGACGATGTGGTCATCACCGATTCCACTGCCATCCCTGCCAACATTGGACCCGCAAGCATGCTTTCCACGAGTGCAGGAATGAGCTCCCAAAGCGTGGAAAATCCATTGCAGCTTAAATCGCAACAGTAATCACTGTCGTTTCTCTCAAAACGGATGGCACCTTAAAAGATGCCATCCGTTTTTGTTATTGAGTAAACAAATGTGGGGGAGGTTGGCCTTTACGAAAGCTATTCAAATGGTGCTCTTCGTTTCAAAAAAACAATCTTCCAATGCCGCGCTATAATGAATCTAGGCAAAGGAGGCAGCCATGAAAAAGGCAAATGTTTTGTCAAAAATTCTGGTCATTGCCGGCACCATTTTGGTTTTGCTCCCGATCGTGTTCATGGTCGTCACCGCGGTGGTGGGGTCCATTCAACGGGTACAATTCTTGTGGGATTACATGATCCCGGGTGAAGTGTTCCCGGTCGTGCTGGTTGGCATGGCGGCGTTGATGTGGGCTGCGCTGCGCGAGCACACGCTGGTGAAACCAGTGGCCTGGACGGTGGGTGTTTCGCTATTTTTGCTCTTTGGCTGTCAGGGTATTGCGGTAATCACAGGTCTGGCCAATGGCACCATCGCCATGGAAAAAGCCCCCCCCTGGATCGCTTTGGTCACCGACATGCTCATCGGCTACGACCTGGGCGTGACCTTGATGGGGTACTGGGGTATAAAGCTCTGGGCTCACCTCTTTCCGAAGAAGCAAAGTGAAGCAACATAAAATCATTTTCCGAAAGGCATTTCTGCGAACAT
>CAZWKK010000316.1:0-2617 GCA_964634855.1 uncultured Anaerolinea sp. | reverse complement strand
GCCACAGGGTTGTTGTAGGCAATGACGTCATAGCCAAGACGGATCAAAATAGCTTTTACTTTATAAAGTGTGATCTCGCTATCTTCGATAACGAGAATGCTGTCTTTTCCTTCGCCCATTCGTGCTCCTCATTTCTGCCATCATGGAAGGGCAGATTCTTAAGATATTACAGCCAGGCTTGTAATTCTTCTTTGACGAACTTATAGGTCTCGATGATCTGTGAGAACAGAAGATCAATTTGCGATCTATTCTCTTCATTGATGAGATCTTCAATTTTCTTGCAAATATTAAAGATCGAAATGGCTCCAACGCTGGCTGAACTGCCTTTTAAACTATGGATGTCCGCTTTCAGAGTCTTTGTTTCACCACTGCGCAAATCATCCGCAATCTTGGCGATCAGAGTTGGGGTTTTCTGTAAAAAAATTTCCACCAATTCCCGCACAGTTTCATCTCCCTCTTCACCGATAAATTCTTTTATCTCTAACAGAACGGCGCCATTGGTATAGGTTGTCTGGTGGAAATACTTCTTTTCAGCTTGAGTGAGCATTCTACTCTCCTCGAAATTCTTTCTAATCGATATCTATATAATGTTATAGTATATTATATGTAACATAGTAATAAAAATGAAGTAAAAATTCAATAATTCACTTTGCTCTTTTGTAAAGTCGGGCGAAAAGTACAAAGAGTTCTTTGAGAAAAAATCAGCTTGAGCACAGTATGTGGGTGATTATCACGCTTTTGGATGCAGAAAGACGCTATAATTTAATCGATAATCTATTGGTTGGTGATAAAATAGTGAAATTATTTTCAGGTCAAACATAATTGGAGGCATTATGAAAAGAATTGCTGTATTAACAAGCGGTGGTGATGCCCCCGGTATGAATGCTGCCATTCGAGCTGTTGTTCGCACAGGTGTTGCCAATGGACTGGAAGTCTATGGTGTCAAAGGTGGGTACGAAGGTCTGATCAATGGCATTTTCACGCCGCTGGGCACTCGCGATGTGGGTGGCATTATGCAACGGGGCGGAACCATTTTGGGAAGTGCACGCTGCCCTGAGTTTAAGACCGAAAAAGGTCAATTGCGCGCGATCCGCTCCTTGAATGAAGCGGGTATTGATGGTCTGATCGTGATCGGCGGGAATGGTTCACAGACTGGCAATTATGCCATAAGCAAATTAGGCTTTCCCACGGTGGGAATTGCCTCGACGATCGATAACGACCTGATAGGCTCCGATACAACCATTGGTGTGGATACTGCCTTAAACATTGCTCTGGAAGCCATTGATCGACTGAAGACCACCGCCTCGAGTCATCAGCGCGCGTTTTTGATCGAAGTCATGGGCCGTGATTGTGGCTATCTGGCTTTGATGGCAGCCATTGCCGGCGGTGCTGAGTATGTAGTCTTACCTGAGGTTGAAACAGATCCTGAGAAGATCGCAGAAAGTCTGGCTGCGGCATATGAAAAAGGCAAATCTCATGCCATCATAGTAGTGGCTGAAGGCGCCAAATATAATGCGACCAAGCTGGATGCTTTCTTTACCGAGCACCGGGAACGGCTTGGTTTTGATCTGCGTGTGACCATTATTGGCCATGTACAGCGTGGTGGCGTCCCCAGCGCAGTTGACCGGATCCTGGCCAGCCGTTTGGGAGCTGCTGCTGTGGAGCAAATGGTCAAGGGTAATTACGGTGTACTGGTTGGAGAGATCAAAGGCGAGATCGCCGTCACGCCTTTGGAAAAAGTGGTAAACAACCACAAAACATTAGACTCAGATTATTTGGATCTGGCGAAGATCCTGGATTAGATGAATAGAAAAGAGGTGCTCTACTGAATGTAGAGCACCTCTTTTTTATATCTTTAGAAGAAGATCTTGGCGAGTTTGAGCGCTTTTTGTTTCCAGGGCAGACGGTGAGAAACGCCAGTCGCTCCTGTGAACTTGTCTTTGTTGTCCATGTACCAGGCGTAATTACGCAACATGGCCTGTTTGTTTGAATACTTGGGGGCAAAACCAAGTACTTTTTGAGCTTTTTCAATTGATACGAATGAATCTTTTGAAGCTGTCTCATACACCCACGGATAAAGTGGGGAGAGTTTGAGAAATTCCAACACTTTCAAAGCCGCCACTACAGGTCCCACAGGGAAGGGAACGATCTTCTTGCCAAAGCCTGCGGCATCGAGGACAGCCTGGTAATCTTCTTTCATGGTGGTGTATTCAGCGGCACCAATATTGAAGGTGTCACTGACTTTCGCTTCGGGTAGGGCGATGCATGCTTCGATAGCTGAGCAGAGGTCTTCTACATCAAGGAACTGGTAGCGGTTGTTACCGGAACCGATCATGGGGAAACCTTTGCCATCGCTGGCCCATTCGTAGAAAATGGCGAACACTCCCAGGCGTTCTGGACCAACAAAAGATTTCGGGCGGATGATGGGCACGCACATCTTATCGCGGAAGCTACTACAGATCTCTTCGGCTTTCACTTTCGCTTCGCCGTAAGGGCCGACACCATCGACCGGATCGGTTTCAAAGAGAGGATGGTGATCGGGCACGCCGTAGACAGCGGTGGAGGAAATGTGGATGAATCGTTTGGCACCATAAGCAAGGGCCTGTTCGATCACATT
>CAZWKK010000315.1:0-2625 GCA_964634855.1 uncultured Anaerolinea sp. | reverse complement strand
GCTGAATCAGTTTGAACAGGCGCTCGTGCAGGGCATCCAAACGATTGATATAGGCATTGAAATTCTGGCGTGAGAGTGAATCAAAATCGGGCGCAAAACCACAGGCAGGGTTGCCCTCGCCGATCCAGGAAGAGCCGATGATATGAGCTTGAATGTGGGTTGTGAAAGGTGCCGATGCATCAAAGGGTTCGCCACTGGCTTGCAGGAATTCCAGGTAGGTTCGGATGCCCGCAGGCGAGTTTATCAGCGCTTCTTCGGTTGTTGCGCCACGGATGACGCAGCCAAGCAAATCAAGCACATGTACCATGGTCTTTTTGTGCTGCGGACCAGATTCTAAATAAAGGGCGTAATCGGGCATGATCCCTCCAATAAATCGGATAAATATTATCTGGATAATTGTATAATGGAACAAATAACTTTTCAATAAAGGAGCACAAAATGGCAAAGCCTTTGTTTTCCAAGATCGATATTGTGGCATACACTGTAAGTGATTGGAAGCGAGCTAAGAAGTTTTATGGCGATACACTTGGCTTGCCGGTGGCTGAATTTTACGGCGACGAAGTGGGCTGGATGGAGTTTGGTCCGAAAGAGGGGACGCATCTCTCGATCAATTTATGGGCAAGTGATGACCCAATGCCGGCAAAGAGTGGTGGCGCCATTGTGGTTTTTATGGTGGCAGATGCTGATGCGACTGTAAAAGAACTTAGAGCACGTGGGGTAAAGTGCAATGATCCTGAGACCATTCCAGGCATGGTTCGCTGGGCTAGCTTCTTTGACCCAGATGGTAATGAGTTGCAGATCGCAAGTTCAGTGCCTGAGGGATAGTCAACAAAAAGGATTCGTTTTATAAAAACATCGAAAACGAATAAAACGAATCCTTAATAAAGATTACCAAGTATCCATGTGAATTCGAGTGAGCGGATCGATCTGCACTTGTTCGGCTCGTTTTGCATCATCTGCGGGGTAGCCCAGCGCCAGCCAACAGGGGAATTCAAAGCCGGCGGGGATGTTGAGCGCTTCCAGCACAATCTTGCGCTCATCCGCAAAGGGGATGCGGGTGACCCCAAAAATACCTTCAGCGGCGGCAGCCAGCAACATGTTCTCTACACATAACCAAATGGAAGCAAAGGCGTTAAGGTCGGACTGTGATTTTGGCTTGAGCAATGCGCCTGGTTGCTGGTAAAAAGGCAAGATGAGGGCAGGAGCCTCATCAAGCATGGAAAACTGTTTGGGGATGGCGTTGATGTAGAGCTCACGCTGACATTCATCGGTGAGGCCCCAACGATTGACAATGGCGGTGGCGCCTTTGGTGGTGGTGGGGTGAATGACCTTTTCCAATAATTCCCGGCGTTTTAGGCGGTCCTGTAAAATAACAAAATGCCATTCACGCATGTGATTGTTGGTGGGTGCGGCAAAACCTGCCTGAATGATCTTATCCAGAATCGCTTGATCGATGGGACGGGGTTGAAAATCCCGAATGGTCTGACGGGCATAGATAGCAGAATAAAGGTCCACATTTCCCTCCGAATAGTATATATGTTCTATTATATACCTGCCATGTAGTTATGTAAAGCGTGCTTGATTCCCAATTTGTTTTTTGGAGAAGAAAAGCAGTTGTGTTGTTTTCCATTTGATGGATAATTAAGCCATTATATCTGGTTTGGAAAGTAGAAAAGAATGGCAGAGACGTGGTGGAAGGGGCTGATCCTGGGTTTTTCGATCGCGGCGCCGTTAGGGCCGATCGGATTACTGTGCATCAAGCGGACGTTGGAAGGCGGGCGCTGGCACGGCGTGTTGAGCGGGCTGGGCGCAGCCAGTGCAGATGCTTTTTATGGCAGTCTGGCGGCATTTGGTCTGGCAGCTCTCTTGCAGCGATACCAGTGGATCCAGACGTGGACGCAGATCCTGGGCGGGCTCTTCATTATTTATCTTGGCGTGCGCTTTGTTTTGGCCAAACAAGCAACCAGGGAAGCAGGTGACGGTAGTGCGGCAAATAGCCTGGGAAAGGTATGGGTGACCACCTTTCTACTGACCATGTCCAATCCGGTGACGATCTTCGCCTTTTTGGCAATGTTCGCCGGGGCGGGAGTGCAGAGCACGGGCAGCGCCATTTGGTTGGTGCTGGGGATATTTAGCGGGTCCATGTTATGGTGGCTTGTGCTGGCTCAGATAACGCATTGGTTGGGCAAGCGCATGAGCCCGAAGGTGTTGTTGTGGGTGAACCGGGTGGCGGGATTAGCGCTGATCGGCTTTGGCGTGTGGGCGGTGGTGAGTGCGGTTTTGAAGTAGTGCTTATCCATTAATTACACGAATTTGTTTAATTATTAAGTTCATTTTAAGAGCTTAAGTGCTTGCCCACTAATTTCACCAATTACACCAATCATTAAGTGCATTTTAAGAACATTAGTGCTTGCCCACGAATTTCACGAAAAACACTAATTATTAAGGGCATTATCAACCCAGGTATTAATAACAAAGACGCCCAGGAGAGATTTTCCTGGGTGCCTGATTTCTGATTACTTATCACTTATTTATTATTTGGGTGCCTGTTTTCTAATCACTGATCACTTATCACTGATCACTATTTTTATATGCCAGTTTGACCAACTGGATCACCTCGGATTC
>CAZWKK010000314.1:0-2639 GCA_964634855.1 uncultured Anaerolinea sp. | reverse complement strand
CCCTCATCGGCGCCACCCGTGCGCTGACGCAGTTGTTCTCTTATGAAGCGCCTTTCATGCTGGCCATGCTTGGACCGGCCATCGTCGTTGGCTCTTGGAACATCAGCGCCATCAATGCTGCTGCCGGGCAAAACTGGTGGTTCCTGGTTACTCAACCCTTTGGCTTCATCGTTGCCCTGGTGGGTTTGATGGGCAAATTGGAACTGCCTCCCTTTGATGCCCCAGAAGCCGAGACCGAGATTGTAGCAGGCGCTCTGACTGAATATTCTGGCCGTGGATTTGGTCTTTTCCGCATTGGCCGCGATATTGAACTGGTCATCGGCCTGACCATGATTGCCTCTTTTTACATGGGCGGGTTCGTCTCTCCGCTGGATTTCCTGTGGAAAACCGCTGTCCTGTTGCTCGTCACAGCAGTGCTGCAATCACTCTTTGCCCGCTTGCGTATCGATCAGACTGTGGGTATGTGGTGGCGCACCGGCATCATTTTGGTTCTGGTACAATTGTTGGTAATTATTGCAGGGCGTTACCTGGGTCCGATGATCCAGCCTTTGATCGGAGGTTAATGGTATGACGATTGGCTCAATGCTTGGAGACGTTGTAAAAAGCTTTTTTAAGAAACCGGTCACTGAAAAGTACCCGTTTGAAAAATCTGAGACGCCTGCCCATTTTCGTGGGCAAATGGTCTGGAATCCAGAAAAGTGCACTGGCTGCCAGCTATGTATAAAAGATTGCCCATCCAACGCCATCGAACTCATCACCATCGACAAGGTCAATAAAAAATTCGTCATGCGCTACAACATTGACCGCTGTACTTACTGTGCACAGTGCGTGCTCAATTGCCGCTTTAGCTGCATTGAAATGTCTGAAGAGCAGTGGGAATTGGCATCCGTCAAGAAGGAACCCTTCGAAGTATTTTATGGCCGAGAAGAAGACGTTAAGGAGTTGCTGGAACGAGCAGCTCAGCCACATACTGAAACAGGCTGCGGAGACGAAACGGTCAAAGAAGCCTGAACGCGCCGCTGATCCCCTCCGCGTGGCCGTGGTGGGGATTGGCAATGAACTGAATGGCGATGATGCTGCCGGGATCCTGGTAGCCCAAAATTTATGGGCAGGCCAAAAGGTCCCGGCAAATTGTCTCTCTATTGCGGCGGGCAGCATCCCGGAGAATGCCAGCGGTCCCCTGCGCCGTTTTGGCCCTGACCTGGTGATCTTTGTGGATGCTGCTGATTCCGGCTTGCCCGCCGGAACGATGAGCTGGTTGAACGAAGATGAAATTGGCGGTTTCAGTGCCTCCAGCCATACCTTGCCGTTGACGGTACTTGGCGGCTTTTTGCGCAACGAATTGGACTGCGAGCTCGTATATTTAGGGATTCAGCCTCAAAGCATTGAATACCTTGAGGCAGTATCGCAACCCGTCAGCCAGGCGATCAATCTGGCTGTACAAGAATTGCAAATTCAATTGACGGAGTGTGAGAATTATGGCTGAGATGACTGAGGCAATGGCCGCCAAAGAGAAAAATGGCGCCGCGTTAAGTTCGGTGCTGGCCGCGGTTGGGCTGACCACCTTTAAGATCATTGTGGGGGTGTTGACGGGCTCGCTGGGTATTCTGGCGGAGGCCGCCCATTCTGCGCTTGACCTGGTGGCTGCGTTGGTGACCTTTTTCGCCGTAAAGGTCTCTGGCAAAGCGCCCGATAAAGAACACCCTTACGGGCATGGTAAAGTAGAGAACCTCTCGGCGTTGTTCGAGACTCTGTTGCTTCTGGCTACCTGTGTCTGGATCGTTTACGAGGCCATCAACCGTCTCACCGGCAAGGCCGTGGAAGTGGATATCACCGCCTGGGCATTTATTGTGATGGTCACCTCCATCATCATCGACTTCAGCCGGTCGCGCATTCTTGCGGCGGCGGCGAAGAAGCATAACAGCCAGGCGTTGGAAGCAGACGCGCTGCACTTCAGCACCGATATCTGGAGCTCCTGCGTGGTCATTTTGGGTTTGATCTGCGTCAAGCTGAGCGAAGTGGTGCCGTCATTGCACTGGCTGCGCCAGGCAGATTCAGTAGCCGCGTTGGGCGTTTCTGCCATTGTGGCTTATGTGAGCATCGAGTTGGGCATCAGAACCGTGCAAGGGTTATTGGATAGTACCCCGGCCGGCATGGAAGAAAAAGTGCGCGAGATCGCTTTGAGTGTGGAAGGCGTGAGCGATTGCCACCATGTGCGCATCCGCACCGCTGGCCCCGGCTATTTTGCTGATGTCCACATCCGCGTTGACCCCAACATGACCGTGGCAGCAGCCCATGAGAAGACTCTGCTGATCCAGGCAAAAGCCAAAAAAGAGATCCCAGGGCTGGACATGGTTGTCCATGTGGAACCAGCGAAGGAAAAGTGATGTAGGAGGCTCCGAGGATGACTCGGAGCCTTTGTTTTTAATGGTTTTTGCTTGTTAAGGGACAAATCAGCGAAGAATAAGCTCATCCGATATATTGGCGTAGATGGAGCGAACACAGAAATCATTTCAACCTGGGAAAATGAAGGATTTGGTTTTTACCCTCACCCCAGCCCCTCTCCCATCCTGATGGGAGAGGGGTTCAGGGTGAGGGTTTTATTAATGGGCTTTAGCCTGTCGAGAGAGCGAAGCGAG
>CAZWKK010000313.1:0-2644 GCA_964634855.1 uncultured Anaerolinea sp. | reverse complement strand
TCAATGCCGTGGAAGACCAACTGGTGACCGCCACCCTGGTACTGGGCGCCCACGCTGGCCCCACCGTTATCGGTCTGGCAGCCGCCCCACAATCAGTTTTTGACAGCATTTTTGCCTGAGCGTTTCTCCCGCCACAACCCTCTCCGCCTTCAAGTTTTCTTGAGGGCGGTTTTTGAAATTGATCCTCAGATCAGTACTGTTCCTGAAAACAAGGAACTTGTTATACTTGCAATAGCGCAATTAAAAGGAGCTGTATGAGCACCCCTAATCTATTGATCCGTGATGAAGCCGCCTCTGACTACGATACCATCAGCACTGTCACTGAAGAAGCTTTTCGCACCCTCGAAGTCAGCGGCCACACCGAACAGTACATCGTGGAAGCCTTGCGTCAGGCTGGAGCATTAACCATTTCTTTGGTGGCTGAAGCAGAGGGCAAGGTAGTGGGACATATCGCCTTCTCACCGGTCAGCCTGTCTGACGGTACCCCCGGCTGGTACGGCCTGGGACCGGTCTCGGTGCTGCCCGAACTGCAAAAACAGGGCATTGGCAAGGCACTCATCCATGAAGGCCTGGCTCGGCTCAAGGCACTCGGCGCCAGGGGCTGCGTGCTGGTGGGCCATCCCGGCTATTACACCAAATTCGGCTTTCACAACACCCCCACCCTCAGCCTGGAGGGCGTTCCGCCTGAGGTGTTCTTTGCGCTTTCCTTTGATGGTCCCATCCCGCAAGGGACGGTGACCTTTCATCCAGCGTTTGGAGCAGACGAACATGGAAACGGTCAATAACATCGAACTGGGCGATGAAAACTTGTACCCCAGTGAAGAAGTGCTGCAAGCGATCCTGGGCAAGTCCTACCCTGCTTATTGCGAATTGTTGAAACTTTATGCTGCCAACCAGATGGAAACAGGTTGGCGGTATTACCACGATGGCAAAGCCTGGCTAAACAAAGTGCAGTATAAGAAGCGCACCATTGTGTGGATGTCTGCCTGGAAGGGGTACATGCAGGCGGCAATTTACATTCCGGAAAAATACATAGAGCAAGTCTACGCGCTGGACCTCAGCCAGGAGTGCCTTGAGAAGATCAAAGCCACCAGACCTGTGGGCAAATCCATCCCCTGCATTTTTGAGATCCGCAGCTCAGAGGTTCTGACCGATTTCAATAAAGTAATGCAATTCAAGATAAAAGCAAAGTAACAAAGCCCTTCTTTCATCATTGAGTGAGAAAAACCCCTCTTTTGGTCCAGGTCATCTACCTGCATTGGCTTTACCAGTGGTTGATTAACTAAAATTTTGCCGGTGTCGGATTCAGTAAATAAACAAGCGCCGCATTGACCGATTCAGCCAGCAGCTTATCACGCATTACGGGATCGGTCATTTTCCCGTTCATCTCCAGTACATTGGGGAAGTTCACCAGACCCAGCACCACCCCGGACGCAACAACCGGATCCCGGGGGGCGAACTCGCCTCGTGTCATGCCAATCTCCAGGATCCTGGCCAGATTGTTGATATTTCTAAAGGTCCGCTGGCGGTTTTCCTGCATGGTTTCTTCGGCAGTCTCCGGCATGGCCCAGGCCAGACGGTACAGGTTGGGTTTCTGCCTGGCAAAGTTTATGTAATATGCTAAAACCTCCTGCACAATCTGGAGCGCAGGGGCATTCTGGGCGCGTTGCACGAACTCGTCTAAATTTGAAAACCACTGGGTCATTTCACGATCACGCAGTTTGGCAAGCAAATGAGCCTGATTATTAAAGTATGTGAAGATCGACATGTGGGCGTTCCCCATTTCCTCAGCGATAGCCCGACTGGTAATGGCTTCTGGCCCGGTCTCTTCTAACAGATGAAGGGCGGTGTCTAAAATTTTTTCTCGCATTAGCGCAATTTCTTGGTCAGTCTTTTTTGGACGAGACATTTCTAAACCCTTGAAAGGAAAATGATTCTGGATCGCTTGACATAATAATTATACTATGTATAATTTATACAGTGTATATTTTATTAGTTAAGGAAATCTACCAGGTGAAAATATGAAAGCATCCAAAATACTCATCCTTCTCCTCCCGGCCTTTTTGCTCGCGGCCTGTGGAGGCCAGAAAAACTTTGAAGAGATCGTCCCAACAATCACTCCCTCCCAGGTAGACCCGTTACCTGAAGATATGCGAAATTACCGCTATTGCGAGGTCATCCCGGTATTCCAACAGGGTCTTAACCTGAATGTGGTGGTTTACAACACCCTGGGTGCCAACCAGTGTCCGCAAGATCTGTGGGAAAAGCTGGATGCCCAAACGCTGGCCAAAGAATACGGCGCCAAGATCGTCAAGTTAAACGGCCCACGCTATTGGGTGCTGAACAAGATCAGCGGGCAGGGAATTTCTGCCAGCGGCAGGACGGTCAGTTTTGGCGGCATCGAAATGTCTGAGCGGGCCACCCTGCAGACCAACCTGCTGCAAGGCTCCATCGGGGACAAAACTTACACCCCCAACAAGGTCAAGCGCGACACTGTTTTTGAATACTGGGCCGGCAATGAGGTATATGAATTGATCTCACCGGAGGGAAATACCTACATCATGCAATCCTACTCTCAGATGGCGGATCCTTCGCTGACCATCGATGATCTGGCGAGTCTTGGAGACCGATTAAAGCTGCCGGA
>CAZWKK010000312.1:0-2650 GCA_964634855.1 uncultured Anaerolinea sp. | reverse complement strand
TTTACGAGACCTTTGACCAGGATGCTGAGACCACCTCGCGCGAACTGGACATTGTGCTCACCTCACGCGGGGTCTCGAAAGGCACACGCATCCCTATGGCGGGCATCCCTTACCATGCGGTGGAAAACTACCTCTCCCGCCTGATCGAACGGGGCTACCATGTGGCCATCTGCGAGCAGATTGGCGACCAACCCAGCAAGGGGCTCTTCCCGCGGGAAGTAGTACGCGTGGTGACGCCCGGTACTGTGGTTGAGACCACATTACTGAAGAATGACCGCAACAATTACCTGGTGGCCGTCAGCGCGCTGGAAGCTCGTGTTTCGGTGGCGTATGTTGATATCACAACTGGGGAGTTCTTCACAACTGAATTTGAAGGTGGAGACCACCTGGTGGACCTGCGCACGGAACTGATGCGTTTGAATCCGGCTGAGGTCCTTTGCCCTGAAACCATGCATCTAGACTCAGCCTACAACGGCCATGTGACTCGCCTGCCCGATTGGCGCTTTGAAACCGGCCGCTGCCGTGAAACTTTGCTTCGCCAGTTTGGCGTTCAAACACTAGATGGATATGGGTTACAAGGCATGCCGTTAGCTACTCAGGCCGCCGGCGTCATCTTGCAATATATCAAAGAGACTCAGCCTGCCGCCCTTTCTTTGCTGGATCATATTTCAACCTACTCCATCAGTGAGTTCATGACGCTGGATGCTTCCACTCGGCGCAATCTAGAATTGACCGAGACCATCCGTAAGGGCGAGACGCAGGGTTCATTGCTTTCCATTCTGGATCGCACGGTTACACCCATGGGTCACCGCCTGATCCGCCAATGGGTCAGCAAACCCTTATTGGATCTTCAAGCCATCAATGCCCGGCAAGATATTGTGGAGCACTTTCTGCAAGAAGGGCTCAACCGTGCTGAATTACGCTCTGGCATGAAGTGTGTGGGAGACCTGGAACGTATCACCAACCGCATCTCAGCAGGCATTGCCAACCCCCGTGATCTGGTCGCCTTGCGAGAAAACCTGATCCGCCTGCCAGAGATCAAACAAAGCCTCAAGACTGAAGCAACCGTTCTGAACCCTCTCATTCAACGATTCAACCTTTGCCCCTCGGTGTTGGAACTGGTAAGCCGCGCCATATCTGATGAACCCCCTGCCACCCTGGCCAACACCGGCATCATCCGCGCCGGATATTCCAGCGAGTTGGACAACATTATCGAAATGAGCCGCCACGCCCGTGAATGGATCTCCAACCTGGAGAGTGTGGAAAGGGAACGCACTGGCATTAAGAACCTCAAAGTCGGTTACAACAAGGTCTTTGGTTACTACATTGAGATCACCAACAGCAATACCGACCAGGCGCCAAAAGAATACATCCGCAAGCAGACCCTGGTCAACGCTGAACGCTACATCACCCCCGAGATGAAAGAATATGAATCGCTGGTGTTGAACGCTGAAGAGCGCATCCATGAGATCGAGTTGCGGCTCTTCAAAGACCTGTGCAAAGAGATCAGCCAATCAAACAAAGATCTATTGGAAACGGCCCGTTGTCTCGGTGAGTTGGATGTTTACCTCAGTTTTGCCGAGGTAGCTGCCCTGGCAGGCTATACCCGCCCTGAGCTGACGGATGAGCCCATTCTGGAGATCCATGATGGCCGCCATCCGGTGGTGGAGACCACCCTACATGGCGAACGTTTTGTACCCAACGACACCACCTTTGAAGACGGCGAGATCGTTCGCTTGATCACTGGTCCCAATATGAGCGGTAAATCCACATTCCTGCGTCAGGTAGCCCTGATTGTGCTGATGGCGCAGATGGGCAGCTTTGTGCCCGCCGGGCAATCACGCATCGGTCTGGTGGATCGAATCTTTACCCGCATTGGCGCCCAGGACGAGATCCATGCAGGTCAATCCACCTTCATGGTAGAGATGATCGAGACCGCCAACATCCTCAACCATGCCACCTCACGCTCTCTGCTGATCCTCGATGAGATCGGCCGCGGCACTTCTACCTATGACGGGCTTTCCATCGCCTGGGCAGTGGTGGAATATATTCACAACCATCCCGGTCTCAAAGCCCGCACGCTATTTGCCACGCACTACCACGAGTTGACCCAGCTCAGCGCGCTGTTGCCTGGCGTGCGCAACTACAATGTAGCCGTCACTGAAGTGGAAAACCAGGTGGTCTTCCTGCATCATATCGTTCCTGGTGGCACCGATCGCTCTTATGGTATTCATGTAGCTCAATTGGCTGGCATTCCGCGCACAGTCATACTACGCGCCAGCGAGATCCTTAAACAGCTTGAAGCGACCTCTGGTTATGCAGTGCAAGAAAGCCCTGTGATCGTGCAGCAAATGGCACTATTCCCAGAAACCAACCCACTTTTGGATGAATTAAAAGAACTGGATCTCAACACCCTTCCCCCATTGCAGGCGCTCAACCTGCTCTACGAATGGCAACAAAAATATCGTACTCAAAAATAATGCCCGGTTTCCCGGGCATTTTCTTTACTCTTTGATCTTTCCTGAGAGGATGGTCAGAGCCAGTCCAATAATGAAGAAACCAAGACCAATCAGCAGTGCCACCAAACTCGTCTTTTGTAATATTCCATAACTGATCCGTACTACCAGCCCGCTCATGGCACCGCTCAAAT
>CAZWKK010000311.1:0-2666 GCA_964634855.1 uncultured Anaerolinea sp. | reverse complement strand
AGTACACCGATCAAGAGAAACCAGAGAATATTCAGATCCATTATTCGCCTCCTATGCTTTGGCAGCTACAACTGCGGGTTCAACAGAATCAGAGCCGGCGCCTTTTTTTGCATATTTAGCCAGCAAATAAACATCCGCCACCATCAGAACACCGTAGATCAGGGTGAACCCGATCAATGAGGTGAGTACCATTCCAGCAGAAACACTCTTAGAGACGGCATCCTGGGTTTTTAACAATCCAAAGACCACCCAGGGCTGACGGCCCATCTCGGCCAGGATCCAACCAGTGGAATTGCTCAGGTAAGGTAACGCGATGAAGAAAGGCATAACTTTGAGGAACCATAATTTTTCTACGGGTTTCTTCAAAATCATCTGCAGCAACGCCAGGGCAGCCACCAACAACATAAGGAAGCCGACCATCACCATAATGCGGAAAGAGAAATAACTGACGGTGATATTCGGCACATAGTTACCTGGACCATATTTGGCCTCATACTCAGCCTGAATATCATTAATGCCGCGTACCTCTCCTTCAAATTTGTTATACGCCAGGAAGGAAAGTGCCTTGGGGAAACGTATAGAAACGATATCCTCGCCTTTCTCCTGATCTACCAATGTAAATAGAGAAAAGGAAGCAGGGTTTTCACTTTCCCATAATCCTTCTGCAGCAGCCAGTTTCATGGGTTGGGTCTTTACCATATACTGAGTTTGGGTATGACCCACACCAATCACTCCCAGCAGGGCAATGACGCCAAAAATGGTCGCCATGCGGAAGGACCGTGAGAACAGATCCACTTCTTTTTTACGAAGCAGATGGTAGGCGCTGATGCCCAGCACAAAGAAAGCGGCCGTAGTAAAACCTGCAAATACAGTATGCGGGAATTCCACCCACACGTTCGGGTTCTTGACCAGATCAAGGAAGCTTGACATGACGATCTTGCCATTTTCAAGCTGCGTATACCCTGTGGGTTGCTGCATAAAGGAATTGGCAGCCAGGATCCAGAATGCAGACACATTGGAAGCAATGGCAACCAACCAGATGGCGGCCACATGCACTCCCTTGGATACCCGATCCCAGCCAAAGATCCAAACACCCAGGAAAGTGGATTCCAAGAAGAATGCCAGCAAAGCTTCTACTGCCAGAGGAGCACCAAAAATATCCCCTACAAAGCGGGAATATTCAGACCAGTTCATACCAAATTGGAACTCTTGAACAATACCAGTTACCACACCCATGGCAAAATTGATGATGAACAAGTTTCCCCAAAACTTAGCCATCTTCTTATAGGTCTCATCTTTTTTGGTGAGATAAAGGGTCTCCATAATTGCCACAAGAACCGAAAGACCCAAAGTCAATGGAACAAAAAAGAAATGATACACAGTCGTGATACCAAACTGCCACCTAGCAAGCGTGGTCACATCCATAGATACTGCTCCTAAAACGGGATAAATTTCATAAAAATTATACACAATTGAGTTGCAAATTACAATTGCAGCAGGCATTAATTTTTATGAATGAACCTTAAAAATTCTTTGCAAGGACTGGTATAATTCTCCTGTTGTGAACTCTTTTCATTACTTAAGGGATCTATGTTAGAAAAACTTGCGGCAATTGAAAAACGATACGATGAGTTGACTCATCTCCTCGAGCTGAATGCGGAAGACTATCAAAAAGTGGCTGAGCTGGCCAAGGAACGGTCAGATCTGGAACCTGTAATGGGGTTGTCCATAAAATATCATGACCAACTCAAAAGGCAGGAGCAGGCACGTGAGCTGGAGAACAGCGATGATGCTGAAATGCGTGAATTGGCCTTGGCTGAACTCAGCGAAGTGAGCGAAGAGATCGAGACGACCGAAAAACAGCTCAAAATGCTGCTCGTGCCCAAAGACCCCCGCGATGATCGCAACGTCTATATGGAAATTCGCGCAGGAGCTGGTGGCGATGAAGCCGGCTTGTTTGCTGCTGATCTTTTTCGCATGTACATGCATTATGCCGAGTTACGTCGTTGGAATGTAGAGATCGTCTCAGCCAACGAAACTGGCATTGGCGGCTATAAAGAAGTGATCTTTATGGTCAAAGGCAAAGGGGCTTACTCTCGCCTCAAATTTGAATCAGGCGTACATCGCGTGCAACGTATCCCATCAACCGAATCCTCAGGCCGAATTCACACATCCACAGTCACCGTTGCGGTAATGGCAGAGATTGCCGATATCGAGGTCAATATTCCGGAATCGGATATTGAAGTTGACGTTTTCCGATCTTCAGGCGCTGGCGGTCAAAATGTGCAAAAGAACGCCACGGCCATCCGCATTACCCACAAACCAACTGGCATTGTAGTGGCTTGTCAGGACGAGCGCTCTCAATTACAGAACCGTTTGCGCGCCATGAGCGTGCTGCGTGCCCGCCTTTACGAGATCGAAGAACAGAAACGCCAGGCTGAACGCGAAGATGCCCGCCGCTCTCAGGTAGGCACAGGCGAACGGTCTGAAAAGATCCGCACGTATAACTATCCCCAAAGCCGCGTGACCGACCACCGCATCAACGTTTCATCCTTCAATCTCCCCGGAGTCATGAACGGTGATATTGATCAATTCATTGATGAACTCTCAATTCGTGATGAAACCGATCGCCTGGCAACAACGGGAGTAGAAGACGACGACGATTA
>CAZWKK010000310.1:0-2672 GCA_964634855.1 uncultured Anaerolinea sp. | reverse complement strand
CAGATGAAGATGCCCTAAAAATGATCAAAGACAGCGCGGGCGTACTTTTTGACCCTCAGATCACCAAGGTTTTTGAGGCGCGTTTTCCCGAGCTGGTAAAAATCAAAAGATCACTGCAATAAAAAAATGGTGATTATTTAGGCGGGAATGGATACGCCTTGGCTGTCACCTGATTCGCATAATAAGCGCCGCGCTTGCAATTATCCCCTTGCAGGTGATTGAGGATATCAGACCACTTCATCGGTCCTTGCGTGGCTTTGAATGTTTCATTTAATGTTGCCTCTGTACACACAGAACCGGCGTTGTAATCCATCAACGCGATCTTCCACATGGTCGGATAATCGACAACCAAATTGGAGCGCCAGCCTGATGCATTAAAGACCAATTGGGCAGACTGATTGCAATAGCCCATGAGAATGTGCGCCAAAAGGTTCACGCTGGTGCCAGCGCGAGACATATCAATTCCGTTCTCACAACTGGCACAGGTGATCACCAGTTGGTTCAAAATATTTTGTGCAGTAGAGTAGTCCAGGGCACAACTCGCTCCGGATCCGCAGGCGAGCTTCATCAACGCCGGATCCCATTCCATGGCATTCAGCACGCCGATGGGGGTCACATGGCCGTAACCGTAATGGTATTCATTTTCCTGGGAAGGCCAGAATTGACTTTCATATCGGATGACCTGTTTGAGCAAAACAGGCGGTACACCAACATCCACCCAGGCATCCAGAATATATTGGTTAAGCGAGTTTTGGATCTCAAGCCCTTTGGGCTTGGCCAGAGCCATACCGCAGGCATTGGCGTAGCCATCCGCGCCCAACCCTCCGGCAGGACAATTGGATGCATCGATCACTTTGGTTTTGATCAATTTTCCAGCCAGCCACATGAGCGTATCGTCTGAATACAGCTCACTGGCTGACTCCGGTACGTAGATCCAATGCATCTCAGAATCGGGGATATTGATCCGATTTAGACAGGTCGGAATAGAATCTTGCCTTACTGCTTCACGCACTGAAGGTACAAGCCCAAGACCCCCTGATGTAGCGCCCAGGAGGAAGGGAAATGTTATTAGACTAAGTAAAACAAATAATGCAAAAAATACCGTTCGCTTCATAGAAACCAACTGCAAATCTGGGATGCAGGAATAGTTTCATCAACGAAGCTGCAATGAAGTTCCCACCTACGATGAAAAATTCTAATGGATTAATTATTCATAAGTATAACATAAAACATTAATGACTTCTAATCAATTTTACATTAAAACATCGGGCAGAACAAATCCGCCCGATGTTTTATCATTCGTTGACCGATTCGAATTCCTTTTGCTTGTCCTTCACCATCAATTGCAAGATCAGCGCGGCCAGCGCACACCCGCCCAGGGCGATGACGTACAACCAGTAGGTGCCGATGGTATCAAACAAATAGCCAATAAAGGGGTAAAACACCATGTTGGTGACGCCTGCCACAGTGATGGTGTAAAAGGCCAACAGGGTGGCACTCTGTTGGGCAGGAGCGCGTTCCACGATAAACACGGTAAAGGAAATGACCATGAAACTGTAGGCAATACCCCCCACCAGGCGGAAGAGGAAGAAACTGACCAAAGATGGCGAGACAACGATAAAAATGAAGCTCAAAGCCGTCAGCCAGAAGGCCAGTTTCACCGTGAAAGCTGAGCCTTTACGCTTGAGCACCCTATCGGCTAGCAACATCATCGGCAACTCAATAGCGGCTCCAACGGTGCTGAGCAGGCCAATGACACTCTCTTTGACGCCCAATTGGGTGAGGTAGACCGCTTCAAAATGGGTGCCCCCGCCAAAACCCCACATCACGATCGAAGCCAGGATCAGGCCCATCAGCTCACGGTTCTTCCAAACACCTCTGACAAGTTCCGGCACTGATGTGGCTTTCACCTTCTCAACGGTTGTTCCTACCGTGGCCTTGATTCGCGGTTTCATTCTGACGAAGATCAGAATAATGGCACTGAGGGCCATGCCAGCAGCGTAAACATAGAAAGCCTTGGAGATGCCCAGGTTCTGGATGATCCACCCGCCCAGTGGAGCAGCCAGGGCATATCCTAGCGAGCCCCACAGCCGAATGCTGCCAAAACCGGCGCTCTTCTCCGTTTCCACCACGTCCATGGCCTGGGCGCTCATCAGTGGGTCTACCCCTGGGCCGACCAACGCATTCAACCCGGCGAATATGGCTAAATAAAGAAAAGCCGTTTGCTGACTAAGGAGAAACAACGCCAACCCGCTGAAGATCATCGCCGCCTGCAGCCAGCGTTTGGGAAAACGGGAGTTATCGCTTACCCTGCCCCACAAAGGTGCTGAAATGAGGGCGCTGATCGCGCACAGGGTACCGATCCAGCCGATCTGGGTGCCGCTGAGATGACGCTCAATAAAATACAGATTGATGAAAGGGTCTACTGCCCCCATGCCGATGTAATAAATAAGGAAGTACGATCGGGTCAACCAAAGATCACGCGAACCGCCCAGCCAGTTTTTTATCATGGCATCCACTTTCTTTAGTCACTGAAGTAAGTTGATTAATTATAGTGGATAACCAGCAAAAATAAAAGGGTTTTGTTCAATTTGTTCAATAATTTGTTCAATTCTGTTCAATCTCTAGGGGGCAAAACGGTTCGCCAAATCAGGACTTCTGCTCCCTCCAGC
>CAZWKK010000309.1:0-2709 GCA_964634855.1 uncultured Anaerolinea sp. | reverse complement strand
CCACGAAGACGTTCTTGATCTGCTCAGGGACGGCATCGCACTTCTGGCAGGTACCGTCGTGCATGACCTGCTCAAAGATGGACTGGCGGGTGAGATCATCCACACCGGAATCCACCAGGGCCTGTTCAAAGGCGGGGCTGGCGTAGGTGAGCTGCAGGTCGTTGCCCTTATCGTTGACATGGCGAATGTAGGCCAGGGCAAAGACGGGTTCGCAGCCATAGCCTTCGCAGCCGGCCACGGTGGCAATGGTGCCGGTGGGGGCCACGGTGGTCTGGGCGGCGTTGCGGATGCCGTACTGCTTGATGCCGGCGGTGATGGACTGCCAGTTGACGGAGGGACGTCCCCAGTCTTGCTGGACCTCAATGAGGGAAACAGGCGGCTGCCAGACCAGGTTGGTGGGGTCGTAGATGCTGCCGTTGATGGCGGGGAAGGGGCCACGTTCGCGGGCCAGCTCAATGCTAGTCTGCATGGCGGTGTAGCGCACAAACTCCATCACCTGGCCGGCGAAATCTTCACCGGCGGGGGAGCCGTAGCGCACGCCCACGTGGTACATCAGATCACCGAGGCCCATGATGCCCATGCCAATTCGGCGGGCACGCAGGGCGGCCTCTTTGAGCTGGGGCACGGCGGGGACGTAGGCGTTGGCATCGACCACATCATCCAAAAAGCGGGTGGAGAGGGCCACGGAATTGCGCAGTTCCTCCCAATCGACGGTATGATCGGGGCCGAGGTGCTGGGCCAGGTTCACAGAACCGAGGCAGCAGTTCTCATAGGGGCCAAGCCACTGTTCCCCGCAGGGGTTGGTGGCCTCAAGCTGATAGAGGTGGGGCACAGGGTTGGAGCGGTTGGCGGCATCCAGGAAGAGCACACCCGGCTCACCGTTGTGGTGGGCCTGCTGCACGATCTTCTCAAACAGGTCACGGGCACGCAGGGTCTTGTATTTCTTAAAGGGGATGCCAGCGGCCTCGGCCTGCTCAAAGGTGCCTTTGAAGCCCTTGGCGCGCGGATCGGTGAGATCGGGGTAGCGCAGGGTCCATTCGGTGTCCTCTTTGACGGCTTGCATGAAGGCATCTGTGATGCCCACGGAAATGTTGAAGTTAGTGATCTGGTTCTCGTTGGTCTTGCAAGTGACGAACTCCTCGATATCCGGGTGATCCACGCGCAGCACGGCCATGTTGGCGCCGCGGCGGGTGCCGCCCTGGGCGACTTCGCCAAAAGCGTTGTCATAGACGCGCAAAAAGCCGATGGGCCCGGTGGCCTGGCCGGCAGAGGATTTGACCAGGGCGCCTTTGGGGCGCAGGCGAGAGAACGAGAAGCCGTTGCCGCCGCCGGTCTGCTGGATGAGGGCGGCATCGCGCAGGGTCTGGAAGATGCCGGCGGTATCCTTGCCCATGTCGTCGGTGATGGGCAGAACGAAACAGGCGGCAAGCTGTCCGAGCGGGGTGCCGGCGCCGGTGAAGGTGGGGGAGTTGGGGAAGAACTTTTTGGAGGTTAACAGCTTATAGTACTTGCGTGAGAGATCATCCACATCGGTGCCGCGTTCTTCTTCGGCTTTGGCGATGTTGGTGGCCACGCGCCAGAACATCTCTTCCACGGTTTCGACGGGTTGACCATCGGCGCCGTGGCGCACGTAGCGTTTAAGGAGCACCTGGCGGGCATTCTCTGTCAGCTCGATGAGCGGCATATCGGCCGGGATCGAGGAAACTTCCAAGAACGAAGACTGAGAGGTTTGACTTTGCGCTACCATGGTTTTTGCTCCTTATGATTCCAATAAATGGTCGATCTCTTCACGGATAGACTTGAGATCTCCGAGGTGAAGGTAAACGATTGCATAACGGATATAAGCGATCTGGTCCAGGCGCTTGAGGCCGGCCATCACCATATCCCCGACGATACGGGAAGAAACTTCTTCGCGGCCCATTTTTTGCAGGGCATTTTCGATCTCTCCCACCAGATGGTCTATCTCAGCCGCTGAAACAGGGCGTTTAGCGCAGGCGATGCGCATGCCTTCCAGCAGCTTGTCGCGGTTGAATTCTTCTCGGGTGCCGTCGCGCTTGATGATGAGGGGAGTGGCCAGAATCGGTCGTTCATAGGTAGAAAAACGCTGCCCGCAAGATTCACACTCGCGGCGTCTGCGGACTCCTCCGCGGGAATCGTGAGTCGTATCAATGACACGAGATTCGTCGTGTTGACAGTAAGGACAGCGCACTGTATTCTCCTCTGGAATTTTGCGACCGGGCGAGCCAAGTTCCCACCCACGGCTTCAACGGCATGCTTTGAAAAACAAACCCCCATATATGGGGGATAGGACAACGATAGACCGTATATCTATGCCGTTAATCATAGCACATCTGACCGAGTGATTCAAGGCAGTTTGGTAAACTTTAATCTTAAAAATGAAGCGCAAATAGTGAATTAATCAGCGTAGGTTTCAGGGCGAAAATTCGCCTAAAAAGCAAGTGAATACCCCCAAATATGGCAGCGGTCTGCTTTATCTGTTTTTTACGGGCTGAATAAAACGTTCCCCTACGCAATCCTTAAAAAAAAGTCTGAGCAATCAAGGGGGCGCAAAGATCACTTCCGATTAACGAAAAAAACCAGGGGAGTAAATAAAACAACTGGCGGTGACTGGCCGCCAGTTGTTGAACGTACAGATTTGTCTCGCACACATGCCTCAAGGACAGGGTGCAAGAACCTGGTTATCTATGG
>CAZWKK010000308.1:0-2717 GCA_964634855.1 uncultured Anaerolinea sp. | reverse complement strand
CAGGAAGATCCACAGCGTCAGATAGCGGTCGAGCCATTTTAAGCGGGGCTTGCTTTGCGGGTTAGCACTCATGAGAACCTTTTATTTAGGTGAACAAGATTGGTAAGAGCAGCCTTCGATCTCTGGCAGGTTAAAGGAGGGCAGAGGAATATTGGCGATCAGTGCGGCGGTGGTCACAAGCTCCAGCCAGCGCGGATCGGGGATGGAGTAGAAAATGTGACGGCCGCAGCGCTCTGTGGCTACCAGGCCGGCCTTGCGCAGGAGCATCAACTGTTGCGAGATGTACGCCTGGCGCAGGCCGAGCACTTTTTCCAGGTGGCAGACGCAGGCATGGTCTTGCCCTATAGCCAAAAAAATGTGCAGACGTTCTTCCTGGCCAAAGAGGGTAAAGATCTCTGAAAGATTAGTTGAATTGGGAGTATAATCCGATACATTCATAATATTGAATGTATTATATCCTAAAGTCCTGCAAGGGAGAAGCGAACATGAACATCAAAATTCTGGGTGGTGGTTGTGCCAATTGCAAACGGCTGGAGCAGATCACACGTAAAGTGGTGGACGACAACAAAATGAGCGCTGAGTTCGACCATGTGACCGAGTATGCCGACATCATGAAATACGGTGTGATGAGCACCCCGGCGCTGGTGGTGGAGGGCAAAGTGGTCTCTTCCGGACGCATCCCCACTGAAGCTGAGATCAAGACCTGGTTGGAAGCGGCATAGCTCGTGAACTCAACTCCATTTATTGATAAGCTCCGGCAGAATCGTTATCTGTTCATCCTTCTATTGGTAGCCGCAGCCTGGTTCACTGCCTATAATTTCATTCAGCCTCTGGCAAACTGGCTGGTTTATGGGTTGATGGCTTTGCCCGCCAATAGCCGCCTGGGCGGTTCATTGGCTTTCTTCTTTTATGATGTGCCCAAGATCCTGCTCTTGCTCTCTGGCATGATCTTCCTCATTTCCATTCTGCGCACCTTCTTCTCACCAGAACGCACCCGGGCTTTGCTGGGAGGAAAGCGGGTGGGCATTGGCAATGTGCTCGCCGCTATGCTGGGCATTGTGACGCCCTTCTGCTCCTGTTCGGCAGTCCCTCTCTTTATCGGTTTCGTGGAAAGCGGCATCCCGCTTGGCGTCACCTTCTCCTTTTTGGTGGCCGCGCCGATGATCAATGAGATCGCACTGGTCATGCTCTTTGGCCTGTTCGGCTGGAAGATCGCCGCCCTGTATGTGGTCTCAGGTCTGCTCATCGCCATTGTGGCCGGAATTCTCATCGGGCGTATGAACCTGGAGCGCTCGGTGGAAGATTACGTCTGGCAGATCAGCTCCAACGGGGCTGGTGGCATGAGCGAAAAACTCACCTGGCGAGATCGGGTGCAGCGCGCCTGGCAATCGGTGAAAGAGATCGTGGGCAAGGTTTGGTTATACGTGATCGTTGGCATTGCGGTGGGGGCTGCCATTCACGGCTATGTGCCGGAAACTGCCATGAGCAGCATCATGGGCAAACAGGCCTGGTGGAGCGTACCGGCGGCTGTGCTGATGGGTGTGCCGCTGTATTCCAATGCAGCAGGCGTGATCCCCATTGTCTCCGCACTGATGGAAAAAGGCGCCTCTTTGGGGACGGTGTTGGCCTTTATGATGTCGGTGGTGGGACTCAGCTTGCCGGAGATGATCATTCTACGCCGGGTGCTCAAACCCAAATTGTTGGCCATTTTTGTGGCCGTGGTGGCGGTGGGCATCATCCTCACCGGGTACCTGTTCAATCTGGTTCTGTAAGCGATCAGGCAGAGGAAGTCCTCTGCCTGATTTTTTAACCAAATGTTAACCGGGGGTTGATGGGTTGATAACCTCGATCTGTACAATTAAAAGGAGAACAACTCTATAGAGGTGAATATGGATAAAGTCCTTTTTCTTTGCACCGGAAATTCTTGCCGCAGCCAGATGGCCGAGGCATTTTTACGCCTGTGTGGCAGCGATCAGTTCGAAGCCTTCAGTGCGGGTCTGCAGCCGACGGAGATCAACCCTTTTACCTACAAAGTGATGGCCGAACTGGGGTTGGACCTGGCCGGGCAGCGCTCTAAAGGGGTGGATGAATTCCTGGGGAAGGAACTCTTTCAGTATCTGATCACCGTGTGTGATGATGCCGATAAGAATTGCCCCACGGTTTGGCCAGGGGTGAGCCAGCGCTTGCACTGGTCCTTTGAAGACCCGGCAAAATTTGAGGGTAGCGAGGAAGAAAGATTGGCCAAATTCCGCGAGGTACGCGATCAGATCCAGCACCGCGTGCAGGAGTGGGTGGCCAGCTTCTAGAAGTGATCGTAAAAGACAGTTTCTTCCAGCGGTTTGCGGCTTTCGTGGCGGTCGCTGGGAGCAGCACTTGAAGCAGGGTATCCCAGTGGCAGAATGCAGATGGGAGCCAGGGTCTCGGGCAGCTCAAATTGTTTGTCCAACTGCTCCGGATCAAAGTTACCGATCCAGGTGGTGCCAAGTCCGAGCTCGGCCGCAGCCAGCATGATGTGGGTGGCCGCGATACAGGCATCCGCGCCGGCATGGTTGAGCTTGTCAAAGCCGCGCACCCAGGCTACGGAGACATCAGCGCAGACGATCAGGACCATGGGTGCGCCAAAAATGGAGCGGCTCATGTAAGAGAACTTCTTCAGATCCTCTGGCTTTTGCAGCACCAGAATTCGCACCGGCTGGTAATTGCAGGCGCTGGGGGCA
>CAZWKK010000307.1:0-2724 GCA_964634855.1 uncultured Anaerolinea sp. | reverse complement strand
CATATACAGCTCGACGTTCGAAAAAGCATCCAGATTGACAGCGTAATCATCGCAGGAAGACTCCGCCAGCTCAATGCCAATGAGGCGGGCAGCTTTAGGCGCCAGAAAGGCAGAGAAGAGCCCTACACCGCAATAGGCATCAATGATAGTTTTACCCTTAAGGCTGCCGGCCAGATCGAGCACCTTGTTCACCATGGCGCCAGCCTGGGCTGGGTTGACCTGGAAGAAAGACTCGACCGAAACGCGGAAATCGCGCCCTTTCACCTGCATCAGCACCGATTCATCGCCCGATAAGGGAGTGGTGCCGTTGGGGCTGATGTATACGGCTGAGATGGGGAAGTCCACGCTGAAATCAGGTGCCTCATCGCTTTTTGACACCAGTCCCAGGAGCAGGTCTTCTTCCAACCCTTCGCGCAGGATCACCCGCTCCACCCCACTTTCGGGTTCCAATTCAATTTGCGGCCACAGGTCGTTGATGGCTGGGCTGGGCAAGTGGCATTCCTGCACGGCGACAAATTCATTGGAGTTAGCCTTCTGGTAGCCCAGTACGCCCTGAGAATTGACGTTGAACTGCACGGTGTTGCGGTAATTCCACGGCGCAGGGGAGGGTACTACATCGGCCACCGGGAAATCGGGCAGGCCGCCCAGGCGTTTGAGCTGGTCTATGACAATAGACTTCTTGGCGGAGAGTTGATCAGCATAACTGAGGTGCTGATAGTTGCAGCCGCCGCAGACCCCAAAATGCTTGCAGAGAGGGGAAATCCGCTGCGGGGATGGCTCAAGGATCGTTTCGATGACGCCGCGGGTGAAGTTGGCTTTCTCTTCAACCAGGTGCAGGCGAACCAGTTCGCCCGGCAGACCAAAGGGCACAAAGACAGCCCGGCCATCTGGCAGGCGGCCGATCATATCTCCACCAAAGATAAAGTCGTTCAGGCGAACATCGAAAGTCTCTTGCATACCGGCTCCTATCAAAACCTGGGAATTTACACTGCCTATTGTACCTGATGCCGTCCGCTTTTGCCCTTGTTCGGCAGGGGGGCGGATGCTATAATCTGGGGGACGCCCCAGTAGCTCAATTGGACAGAGCGAAGCACTCCTAACGCTTAGGTTGAGAGTTCGATCCCCTCCTGGGGCACTCGTTTCTTAGTAAACTCTTAAGATTTGGCTATTGAAAATAACAGTCCATTTTGGTATATTAAATGTGACGAACATCTGGGTGCCCCCCTCACCCGGGTGTTTGTCATTTAAAGGCAGAAATTCAATTTTTGGTCAATAAAAAACGGGAGAAGTGATTCTCCCGTTTGTCATTAATTCAGACCGTCTTCAGGCCCGTACATGTCTTCGCCATCATCCAGATCATCGCTGAAATCTTCTTCATCGAATTCAGAATCTGGTTTGCGGATCCAGAGCAAGAGCACCTGGCCGCCTTCCAGTTCGGCGCTGCGGGCAGCCAGAATGGGTACTTTCTCTTCCAATCCAAGTGTGTTGCGATAGTGCAAGAAAATGGGTTCTTTCTGGCTCCAGGCACGGTGGCAGCGTTCAACCAGCGCCTGCCCGTTAAAGGTGCGCAGGCGGGTGAGTGCCAGGCCATAAAAAGACGGCCCTTCGTTTAGGCCCATTGCCCAGGCATCATCAACATGTTCAAAGACGGGCGGGGGGCCTTCAATAATCGTAATGCGATCGTCCATTTTTTCCTCGGTTCGTATCATACCATAGATCAGGATCACTCTCCACTCAAAATCTCTTATAAAGTTTCGATAAAGTGTTAATCGTTCTCCTACATACGAAGATTAATATAAGAACATGAAATTGGAACGATCAATCAAAACAAATGGAGGATTGAAATGACTCTTTATGTAAACCCGAATGCTGTGATGGAAGCCCGACGTCGAATGATGCGCCGTATGGTGGCCGATTCTTTTGATAACGGCCGTGTGATGACCTTCCCGGTGGAGCTTAGCGAGACCACTGAAGAATATACCCTGCGTGCCATGCTGCCCGGTTTGAGCGCTGATGACGTGAACATTGAGCTCAACAGCAACGTGCTCACCATTAGTGGCGAGTATAAAGTGGCAGAGAACCGCGAACAACCCCTGGTGGATGAATTCCCCAATGGCCGCTTCGCCCGCAGCTTTGAACTGAGCGACGCTGTCCTGGCCGAGAAGATCGAAGCCAGCATGAGCAACGGCATTCTCAGTGTGCGCATCCCCAAGGCTGAAGAAGCCAAACCGCGCACCATCAAAGTAGTAGCCAAATAAGCAAACAATTTCCCACTGCGTGTGGAACACCCCCGGCCGAGAGCACACTCGGCCGGGTTTTTTGTTTGTCTGTTGTATACTTGGCTCATGGACCTTGAACAAATTCGCAATTCTTTAACTTCCACGCCAGTGAGCGAGTGGCGTGCCTTCGACGAGATCGGCTCGACCAATGATGAGGCGCTCACCTGGTTGGGGCAGGGAGCACCCGATTTCAGCCTGGTGATCGCTGACTTGCAGACCAAAGGACGGGGACGCTTTGAGCGTCGCTGGATCACGCAACCTGGCGCCTCTCTGGCGTTTTCGGTGGTCTTTCGCTTGAGCGAGGCTGAGCAAAAGCAGAACATTTCACTCTATGCGCCATTGGCAGGCCTGGCCGTCTGGCAGACGCTGCAAGATGAGCTTGGCTTGCAAGCACAGATCAAATGGCCTAATGACATCTTGTTGGCCCGGCAGAAGACCTGCGGCA
>CAZWKK010000306.1:0-2747 GCA_964634855.1 uncultured Anaerolinea sp. | reverse complement strand
TGCTGAACGCGTTCGAAAAATACATGCCCGAAGGTACCACCTGGACCAAACCGGCATGGATGCCATGCTGAACGCGTTCGAAAAATACATGCCCGAAGGTACCACCTGGACCAAACCGGCTGGCGGGCTGTTCCTGTGGCTACGCCTGCCTGATGGCTGCGACACGGTCAAGTTGTTCCCCATGGCAGTGGAAGAGAAGGTGGCTTACGTACCTGGCGAGCCGTTCTACCCGAATGGCGGCCCAACCAACACCATGCGCATGAACTTCTCGGCCAGCAAGCCGGAAGTAATTGACGAAGGTGTGCGCCGGCTGGCCAACATCGTCCGGCGGTGCACGATGCCAGCAATCCGATACCCACGGACACGAGAGTAACTGATACTGAACTAAAAAAACTGGAGGTTTACACCTCCAGTTTTTTGATTATTTCCAAACGCAAGAAACCTTATCTGGGTCCAAGCGTAAACCTCGCTTGATGTTGTTTGCCACCTAGTTGAGCTTGAGGGGGGTGGTCAGGCACGTATCACTCCCTGTGGAAGTCTCAATTGGCGCGGATGCAGTCTTTCCCAGATAGTCCACATTGACTGTCGCTTTAATATCCCGTGGAAGCCACACACCAATAAATCCATTGTCCATGGTGGTCATATCATCTTCCACCAAAACCTCACCGGACAAAGCTTTAATCGTGACGTGCATCTTTTCTCCCACAAATTCACCCCGGCAAGAAGAAGGACTGTGAGTGGCGCAAGGATGGGTGGTGTTGAAGTACGGCGCAAAAGAGAGGTAAAACTCTTCCTTAGGCAAGTTCAACCTGACTTCCTGCGACTCATCCTTGAGAATAAGCTGTTCACTCGTGATGCTCGAAAACAGGTTGGAAGGCTCATCAACGCGGCTGTCGAGCCGCTCGACTATATCTTTGATTTCGAGGTTCTCCAATCCATATTTTTGAAGAAACAAGGCTTGCGCGTCCCGACCGCTCTTTGTACTGACAAGAACAACAGCTGTGAGGACCACCACAGCGGTAAGAGCAAACAAAATAACCTTTCGATTTTTAACCATTCGGCTCCTTATAACTCTGTTTTGGGTTTCGCACCCAGTGAAAAAGACCCTTGGGCCTGCTCGTTATTGGGTATGGCTGGGTTATTCGAGGATTTTACATAATTTCTATAGCATTAGTTAAATTTGCATAGGGATGGCATCCAACCCGGAGCCTTTGCCCGAAAACAGGTGATTGGTTTGCCTGGTTTTCGAATTCCTTTTCAGTTCCCTCCTTACAAGCCAACACCTCTGTAATCGTTTAGAAAAATGCCCGGTTGAAACATTCAGAAGGTGAGTTTGGACATCGTGAGTGCGACATGGAATACATCATAAATTACGTGAGAAAAAGCAAAGGAAAGGTATGTAGTTATTTACCCCACGCTAAAAGGAGCCGTGGCAGAAGCGGCCGGCCCAATTTATGGCTGTATGGTATGGAAACCTGGGGTTAGTTGCCCATTTCGCGGGCCAGCTTGCGAGCCCAATCGGCCGCGCGTTCCAACTCACCCGACTGCACGGTGCCCGAACGCGCTCCCTTGCTAAAGAAGCCAATTGGCTCCAAGGCCACAGGCCAGCCCTGTTGGCGTAGCGAGTCGGCGATGTGGCTGGCGGCAAAGCTGAACCGGGAGAGGATTTTCCAGTTGAGGCGGGTGTCAAACGCGGCTGCCTGGGCACCTGGGTGCACCGGAGCGGGTATGCGGTGTAGAAAGGTCTTGATGGCCTCCGTCGGTTGGCCACCGATGGTGGGCGAACCTATTATCACAAAATCCACGGTGGCGAGCGCCTGGGGATCGACATCGCGGACATGCAGGACGGTGGCTTCCACAGGCAAAGAGCGCGCGATTTTTTCAGCAATCATGCGTGTGCTTCCATAATTCGAATCGTAAATGATGTAGGTTGTCATGTGTTGACCTCTTTTTTTGAACTACAACAAATGAGCATGGCCTGGACTTTTCAATATTTTATTTTATTATAGCGATCTCCAGCGGAATTGCTATGAGTTGTTCACAGATTCCATCTTTCAACCAAGTTGAGACAAAGCCTGCACACAATCCGTTGACGCCCCTCCGCGACTATGATACACTCGCTGAAACTCATCCAGAGAGGTGGAGGGACCGGCCCGAAGAAACCTCGGCAACCCCGAAAAGGGTGCCAATTCCGGCAGAATTTGATGAAGTGTTCTGGAAGATGAGGCAAGCGTTTTATCAACCACTGCCTCCATCGAGAGGCTTTTTTATTCAATAGCGAGGTGACCATGTCGCAGTCAATTACAAAAAATGTCGCGTATCTTGAAGCGTTGAAGCAGCGCGTTCTCATCTACGATGGCGCCATGGGCACCACCCTGCAAACTATGAACCTGACCGAGCAGGACTTTGGCGGTAAAAAGCTGGTGGGCTGCAACGATTGCCTGGTGCTGAACGCGCCAGGAATTATCAGGCAGGTGCACCAAGCCTTTTTAGAGGCCGGCGCGGACGTCATTGAGACGGACACCTTTAGGGCAAACCGCCTCACGATGCAGGACTATGGACTTTCCGACCAGATTACCGAGCTCAACTTCGCGGCCGCGCAAATTGCCCGCCAGGCCGCCGACGCGGCCAGCACCCCTGGGCAACAGAAATTTGTGGCCGGCTCCATTGGCTCCACGGGCAAACTGATTTCCACCGATGACCCGCAAATGTCGGATGTAAGTTTTGAGGAATTGGCGGAGGTTTTC
>CAZWKK010000305.1:0-2755 GCA_964634855.1 uncultured Anaerolinea sp. | reverse complement strand
TTTCGCGCTGTGTCTCCGCAGAAAGGGTCATTCGTTTTGCGTCCCTCCGTTCCGAGAGTAATTCTTGATCATCTGGTCAGATATTATCATATTTAAAGATTGGATGCAAAAACGAGGCAAAAGGTTTCCCCGGGGCAGAGAAGGCGAAAGGTTCAAAGAAGTTGGAGTATGACAATCTCCCCGTGTAAAAAAGGGAGTTTAATCACAGCGTTTTCGGATTTGGATATGCTATAATAATTAATACAGGGTGCAAGTTATCGGTTGACAGGTTTGGCACTTTTCATCCACATCCGCTTGCCCGCTGCACAGGGGGAGGAAATGAGATATCCATGGTTCAGAATAAGAACAAGATTAAGCAGCATCGGCGCAGGCTGCCTCCCGGATGTGCCAAGAATCACGGATTGGAAAAGAAGCACAACGCGTAGGTTGCGTTCCCTCAATACACCCTGGCTTTTAGGGGGCAAATGCACCAAAGAATATGACATGGATGGTAGATGGTGCGTTCAAAATCGAACTCACCCTACTTGCTTTTTAGCAAAGGATGGCGGCCTTCCCGATATGGTGCACTGAATGCGGAGGATTCTACGCCAGTTACGAGCGTTCTTCCAACCTGCAGTTTTTTCTGATCCCAAGCCGAATCCTCATCCGCCCCAGCATCGATAACGGAAACTTTTATGAGGCACATTTCAATCATGGAGATGCAAAATGGTGGATTCCAGCGTAAATATCGATGAAGATAAATCAATCAAGAGCCAAATCAAAACAGAATTGGAAGACCTGAAGAGGATGGCCGCCGCCTTTGGCCCGGATCGCTTGAGGGATGGTACCTGGTTTAATGAATTTGTGCATGCAATGCTGTCATCTTATGCTGAGAAAATTATCAAGGCTGGCGGTGTAGAGTATTTTCGTAAAAAGTATCCGGGGCTCACACAGGATGCCATTGCAGAAAAACTTTGTACACTGGCGACGAGGTATGCAGCGATTGCCGGTGGGGTTACCGGTATAACGGCTTCAACAGGGGTATTGGGTGGTTTGACTATACCGGTAATTATTACTGCCATTGGCGGCGAGATTTTGTATACCACACGTTTGCAGGTACGACTTATTTACGACCTGGCCACAATTTATGGCGACCCAATTGACTTAGATGACCCGGAACAACTATATCGAGCATTTATGATGGCTTATGGTATTTCTGCTGTTTCTGCGAGTGCAGGTACTGTAGCCGCAGCTGCGGGGACAGAAGTAGTACGAGCCCAGGCATACCGCTTCATCACAGGTAAAACGCCTATTATTAAAGAGGCTGCTATAAAAATATTGGGCCCGCGAATTGGGGGAATGATTACTCGCAAGGCGATCTTGAAAGTTGTAGTACCCGTTGCAGGAGTAGCGATCTCTTCTGGTTGGAACTACGTTTCCACCAAGAACATTGCTGAAATTGGGCGGCAGGAATTTAAATTAGAAGCTCGAGCACAGCAGGCGGTAATTGATCTGTGTAACGAAATTGAGTTCAAATCCGAAGATCTGCCTATTATTGTGCAGGCTGTACAAGCAACAATTAACATTGACGGTAGTATTGATCCGCGTGAATTGAAAGTATATCAGACGATTGTTAAGTGTCTGAATATTCCTGATGAAGCTCTGCAAGAAATTGAAGCTCGCGTAGAGATGAATCCCGACATCGTCGAAAAAAAGTTACGCGCCTTAAAGCGAGTTAAATTGCGTAAGGTTCTGGCTGAACTTCTTAAATTGGCTGCTGCCGCCAGTGGCACAATTGCTCAGGCCGAGCTTGACTTGCTCAATCGTTTTTTGCCAGCCTTAGATTCAAAGTTGGATCTGGACGAACTTCAAGCGCTGGCATCTCGCTTTAAACGAAAAGAGCAAATGGGCTTGAGAGAACAGGCGGGTATATTAGGCCATAAAATTAGTGGGCTTTTTGGCAAGAAAGCGTCACAAGTATCAACTGAACCTGAGCCAGTATCCATTGGTGTGATTACAACTTCAACGATTGGGGCTTCTCTTGACCAGGCGGAACTTTTAGAGCGGTTAAATCTCCTTCATGCTGAAGGGTTGTTAACCGATGACGAACTAGAGATCAAAAAGAAAGAATTGTCGGTGCGATTTACGGTTTCTACTTTACCAACTTCAACTGCTGACGATATACCTCTTTCCTTGATCCGTCTACAGACGATCATAAACTTGATAAAGGTTGATGGCGTGATGGACAAAGCCGAGGTCGAATTTCTAAACGAACTTTTGTCTGCCGTGAAGCTTAATGCTGAACAGACAACACACCTGCAAAGTCGTTTAGCGGCTAAAAAATTGATAGAGATTGATTTTTCACCATATCAAAATCATCCCATTGAAGCACTTAATCTCATATTGGATCTGGTGAACATGTCCAAGCAAGATGGCAAGCTTCAGCCCAAAGAGAAAATGTACATCAAGAAGGTTGCCGAACAACTGGGCTTGTCCCAGAATGATGTGAACGAACTCTTGAATGATCAATCAACCGCCTAACAGCGGCTTTCACACTGACATGGAGTTACGTGCCTTGCAAACTTGTGCGTGATGCAAATCGGTTTTCGGCCACACAATTAGCTTTAGGGGTAGGGTGCGTTCCCCGAACGCACCACATGATGCATTTTGTAATGAGATTATTCGTTTCAATTCCTTAATTCCATTCGTCCAAAAACCGAAGCTGGATATAATTGACTTATGCCTGAATATCGCCGGTTCAAGGTGGAGGGAGGAA
>CAZWKK010000304.1:0-2775 GCA_964634855.1 uncultured Anaerolinea sp. | reverse complement strand
TCTTCAGTGGTGTAGCCTAAAATGGCTTCGGCGGCCGGGTTGATATGCTGAATTTTGAGATCGGGGGTAAGCAATACTACCCCTTCAGACATGTTATTGAACGAGGCAGTCAAGAGGTGGAGCATTTTTGCATAGGAGCGATTCTCTTTTTGCAGGCTGTCCACGATGAGAAAATGTGCTTCTACCGCCAGTACCTGGCCTGCCAAGATGGAGAGCAATTCCAACGTCAATTCAGCAGGAATCTCATTTTGTCCACTGCAGATGATCAGGCCAATAATGGCGCTTTCCTCCCCTAAGGGAACGGAACCAATGTACTTGGCTTGGTTGGCTCTACCAAAGCGGTGCAGGTCAGTGAGGACGCGCATGCCGGGGTTCCATAAAAATGGCTCGGATAGGCGCATCAGATCCAGGGTGGGCAACACTTCAGGGTAAGCGATGCTCTCCCCCACAGAAGCAGCCTTGTTGAACTGGGGTGCGGTAGCATCAGCCATATAAATGCACACTGTTTCGCTCTTGCTTACCTGCTGGATGATCTCAGCGCAGCGCTGCAGGGCGATCTGTAAACTCTCGCAATCTGCCAGCCTGGCAAACTCCAGCATCTGTACCACTGACGTTCCATCCACAGGTTTCTCTTCAGCGGTTTGTAGGGTCGGGTCTTCAAACCTCACCCGCAACCAGCGGCTGTTTTTGTCCAGATAATTGTATTTAGCCTGAATGTTCAAGCTCGATTGATCGCGCTTTGTCAGGGTGATGTCTCCCATCCCACCTGAGACAACGCTTCTCAGCTCAAGTCCGCCAAACAACATCTGGTAAGGTTTTTCCCAGATCTCACCTGAGGTAAATCCGCTCAAGCGAATGAGCTTACTGTTAATGAATAACAAAACCCCCAGTTCCTGATCGATCAGTGCGCAGGGGGATTCGTCCAGGTTCATGACGGCACAAATCTCGGTAAAACCCGGGGTTTGATTGCGTTTCAACAAAGAGGTCGCGATCTGTGCAGGAGTAGGGCTCATGGGCGTTGGGCAGCAGCCTTTCTTAAGTGGGCCGGTAAAATGCCTTCGATCGAGCGGTATTTGGCCACCGTTCGGCGGGCGACATCGTAGCCTTGCTCAGACAGCATCTCGACCAGGTCAGAATCGCTCAAGGGTTTGCTTTCGTGATCGATGATCTCTTTGAGCACGGTTCTCACATTCAGACTGCGATCAAAAAATGACGACAGTGGAACGATCTTTTTGTTGGGTAACTGCACCGCTTTGTTGGCGACGGCACGGGAGATGGTTGATTCATGCACCTCGAGCTCTACAGAGATCTGCGCTCGGGTGACCGGTTTGAGGAACTTTTCGCCATGCAGAATGAAATCTCGCTGCAACCCTACCACACGGGTAAGCAAACGCTCCATAGTGTGATTGCGCTGCTGCAGGCATTTGACAAACAATGAGGCTTTATCCAGATCCCCCTTAAGTTCATCCTTGCTATTCTCATCTGCCTGTTGCACAGCCTGCTTGAATAAGGGATTGATCTGCAAAGTACCGCTGATGGGCATGACGATCTCTACTACCAGCGGATTGTCCGGGTTCTCGTTCAAATAGCTGATGAGGATATCCGGGCGGTGATAGACTTCGGTGGCATCATTACCAGGCTGACGTTGATCTCCCCAATGGGAACGCGCCGGGAATGGATTGAGATTTTCGCTGATAAATTTTGCTGCCTGGCTGACCACTTTTTGCGAGACATCAAATTTGTGTGCAATCTCGGCATATTGATGGTGGCTGAGCAGATCCAAACACTCAGAAACGATCTTTTCCGCCAATGGAGGCACTTCGCCAGTTTCTGAAAGGGCATCGATCTGCACCAACAGCGCCTCGCGGGTGTTCTCAGCCCCCACCCCAATGGGGTCAGCATGCATGATCAGGTTCTTCACCCGGCGAACTTTTTCCGGGGAAACATGAACATATTGGGCAATTTCCAAAATGTTAGTGGTCAAAAAGCCGTCTTCATCCAGATGGGTCAGCATAAATGCGGCCAGGCCGCGTTCATCTGCTGCCAGATCTGGGGCAATTTGACGTAAAACATAAGTGGGTAACTCAGTCTCCGCCGGGGCAAAGGGCTCATCTTCCACCCCTTCATCCACGTAGTCTTTATGCGGAATGAATTCGTCTCTTGGAGAGAGGAAAACCACCGGATCATCACTTTTCAGGTTGGTGGGCAAACTGCATACGGGGCAACTACCGTGCTCAGGGATCAGCCGGTGACAATTGGGGCAGCGACGCTCTTCCACCACCTCAAGAGCTGGATTGGATGCCAGTTCTGACTCGATCTTCTGCTGCAACTCGTCGCTGGTCAACGTTAAGAGGGCCATTGTCTGGGCCAGATGGGCGGTTGTCATGGGTCGGGTGGATTGGTATTGTCCCTGATACATTTTTGCCTCAATTCTTAACTAAAAGTATAGCGTTTTTCTTGAAATGTTGCAACTTTTATGCCACGGCATTTTGAACCCTGATGGTAGAATAGCGCTACGGAAATGGAGAATTAATTTGGAAGAGTTGATCATTATTGGTGGGGGTCTGGCTGGTTCAGAAGCTGCCTGGCAGGCGGCGAACGCCGGTATTAAAGTAAAGTTGTTTGAGATGCGCCCGAAGGTCTCTACCGGCGCGCATGAAACCGATCAACTTGCAGAGCTGATCTGTTCCAATTCGCTTGGCTCCAACCAGCCGGATCGCGCTGCTGGCATTCTAAAAGAAGAAATGCGTCTGCTCGGTTCTTTCATCGTAGCCT
>CAZWKK010000303.1:0-2783 GCA_964634855.1 uncultured Anaerolinea sp. | reverse complement strand
CTAATTCTGCGGCCAATTTTGGAACCGGGATAAGGGGAGTGTTGCCCTCCAACAAGGTGACAGTCTTGGTGTGGGCAGGGATATCTAAAAATGGACGATATTTTTCGAGTACGCCAGCATATGAGGTCATGGTTAAGTCCTTATTTGGTAACGTAGCCTTGTTTCACCAGCAATTCAGCATTGTAGATTGAGCCGCCGGCAGCGCCACGGATGGTGTTGTGAGAGAGGATGACCAGTTTGAGGTCAAACAAGGGGTCTTTGCGCACGCGCCCTACAACTGTGGCCATTCCTTTGCCGGTCATGCGGTCCAATCTGGGCTGCGGTCGGTCAGTTTCATCGCGCACCACGATCACCGGATTGGGCGCTGAAGGCAGGTCGCGGCTGATCTCCGGCGCCTGGTAATTTCGCAGAGCGGCAATGGCTTCCTCAGGGCTGGCTTTCTTGTCCAACTCAACTGAGAGGCAAACCATGTGCCCGTCTACCACCGCAACTCGGTTTGTGTGGGCAGATATGACAAAATCGGCAGGGACGATCTCTTGCCCGACCACTTTACCGAGCATTTTGCGCGGCTCAATCTCGACCTTTTCTTCTTCGCCTTTGATAAAAGGAATGACATTATCAATGATGTCAATGGAAGGAATACCGGGGTACCCGGCACCAGAAAGGGCTTGCATTGAAACGGCAAAGACCTTTTTGAGACCAAATGCATCTTGTAAAGGTTTGAGGGCAACGGTTACACCTGTGCTGGTGCAATTGGAATTGGTGATGATGCCGCCGCTCCAACCACGGATCTTTCGTTGGATGGGCAGAATATCAGTCTGGCCAGGATTAACCTCAGGAAACAAAATGGACACATCCGGCGCCATGCGGTAAGAGGAGGCGTTGGAGCAAACCATGCTGCCTGCTTTGGCAAAGGCCGGTTCAACTTCCACAGCAGCCTCAGCGGGGAGGGCAGAGAAGACCAGGGGAACACTGGCAGAATCAGGTGCAGTTGGCTGAATGACCATCTCTCTGGCCCAGGTAGGCATATCGCCGGGCAGGATCCAATGACAAGCCTCGCCATAAGTTTTACCCACAGTGCGGTCGGAGGCGGTTAGAGCCACGACTTTGAAATAGGGATGGCAATCCAGCAACTGTATAAAGCGCTGACCAACGCTGCCTGTGGCAGCCAGAACGGCAACAGGAATTCGGTCTGACATAACACCCTCTCTCATAAGAACCAGCTATTTGGCTGGTTCGGAATCTTGGATCAGTTTGTGCAAGACTTGCAAGGCTTTCTTGAGCTCTGCAGCCATTACGACAAGGCTGATGGATACCTCAGATGAGCCCTGCGCTATGGCAACAATATTGACGTTTTGTTCTCCCAAAGCAGTGCAGATACGGCCGGCAATGCCTGGCGTGGATTTCATGCCTTCGCCAACCACTGTAATGATGCCAATTTCATCCGTTGCCCAAACCCGATCAATATCGCGGTTTTCGATCTCATGGGCAAAAACAGCCGAAAGTTCTTTGATGACCCGCTGAACCGATTCGGCTGGCACAGCGAAACAAATGCTTTGTTCAGAGGAAGCCTGGGTGATGAGCGGGACACTGGTGCCCAATTTGGCAACGGTATCAAAGGTGCGGCCGGCCACACCGGGGACGCCGAGCATGCCTCTGCCTTCCAGGGTGATCAATTGAAGGTCTTTGACAGTCGTTATGGCTTTGATAATCCCGTTTCGAGCTTTGCTGCTGGCCACCAGGCGGGTGCCTGGGTGGGATGGATTGAAGGTGTTGCAAACGCGCAAGCCAATCCCTGCTTCAATAACAGGACGGATGGTCTTGGGGTGAAGTACCTTGGCGCCGTAGTAGGCCAGTTCAGCGACTTCACGATAGGAACATACGGGGACGGTGGTGGCCTCTGGTACCAGGCGCGGATCGGCGGTCATGACGCCATCCACATCGGTGTAGATCCAGACCTCGTCTGCGGGAAGGGCTGCTCCAATGAGTGCTGCTGAATAATCGCTGCCGCCGCGTCCCAGGGTAGTGATATTGCCTTTATCAGTGGCAGCCAAAAAACCTGTGATCACGGGGACGCAGCCTCTTTCCAAAATTGGATCGAGAACGGATCTCGTCAGTTTTTTGGAAGCGGGGATATCTGGATGAGCATCCATATAATGATCATCGGTCAGGATCAAGCGGGTTGCCTCGACCGCTTCAGCGGAGACATCAGCAGATTCTATTGCCGCAGACAGCAGCCGAATGCACATGCGCTCTCCGGCAGAGGCAATTGTATCCATCACACGGGGTGTGGCTTCACCCAAAACTGCGATTGCCTTACTGAGGTTAACGATCTGTGTGAGGATCTCATCCACCTCTGCCATGGCTTTCTTATTTTTCTCTGGATCTTGCACCAGAACATCGGCGATCTCCTGATGGCGTTTATGAATGGTGACGGCAGAGTCTTCTATGAAGAGTGGCAGATTATTACTTGCGCTTGAGGCCATTTTGAGGAGGAGATCAGTCACTCCACTTAATGCGGATGTGACAACGACCACGTTCTTCCAGGTTTGTTTCTCATTCTTTACAATCTCCACGACCTGACGCATCGCATCGGCAGTACCCACGGAAGTGCCACCAAATTTCATCACTAAAGTGGTATGTTCGTGTTTATTTGTAGTTGTCATTAATAAACCTCCATCCGCTGCAGGGATTGAACTCCTGAGCGACAATTTGGTGTCCTATAGAATTAATTTGAGGCGTTAATTGGGTTTTACCGGAAGAGTGATACGAGGACCCTACGG
>CAZWKK010000302.1:0-2783 GCA_964634855.1 uncultured Anaerolinea sp. | reverse complement strand
TTTTTGAGTAAGATTAATTTATATTCAATTTGATCGAGGAGGATGACAAATGAAAGATATGTTCAAAGTAACAACCAAGACCATTGTGGCTGCAGGTATCGGTGCGGCACTCTTTATGCTCTTATTCATGTATGTTAAGATCCCGTCCTGGGTTCCTGAAACCCAATTCCAGACTGCGTATGGTTTGAGCGCATTCTTCGGTGTCTTGTTTGGACCCATCGCCGCCGGTTTGATGGCCTTCATCGGACATGCTCTCAGTGATGCCATCCAGTATGGTTCCCCCTGGTGGAGTTGGGTGATTGCCAGTGGTGTTGCCAGCTTCATCTTCGGCCTGGCCTTCAAGAAGACCCGCGTTGAAGAAGGCGAATTCAAATTCAAAGATATCCTCACCTTCAACCTTTATCAGGTTATCGGCAATGCAGTCGCATGGCTGTTGCTGGCCCCCGTGCTCGATATCGTCATCTATGCCGAACCCGCCAACCTGGTCTTCACCCAGGGTGCTGTGGCCTGCTTGATGAACATCATCAGCGCTGGCGTCATCGGTACCTTGCTTCTGATCGCCTATGCAGCTACCCGAACCAAAAAAGGTAGCTTGAGCAAGGCAGAGTAGTCTTTCAGATCTCTAAAAAAACAATGAGCCGGATACAGAAATGCTTCCCGGCTCATTGTTTGTAAGTGCTGTGAGTCAATCCACTTGTTGAAAATCAAATCCTGTGGAAAGATTAAGGCGATAAAATCCAAACGCACAGGAATGAGCATGGATAAAACCCCCATTATTGAATTTAGCGATTTTACATTTCAGTATTACAGTCAAGCCGAACCCACGCTGAACAACATCAATCTGACCATCTATGAAGGCGAGAAGGTCCTGATCGTTGGCCCCAGTGGGAGCGGAAAAAGCACCATTGGCAACTGTTTGAACGGACTGATCCCTTTCCACTATAAAGGGAACAGCAGCGGAAGTTTAAAGATCAAGGGATTGGAAACCAATACGCTGGATATTTTTCAGCTTTCCAAGATCATTGGCACAGTTTTACAGGATTCCGATGGACAATTTGTGGGGTTGACCGTTGGTGAAGATATCGCCTTCGCCATGGAAAATGACTGTGTGCCCATCGCAGAGATGCAAGAACGCGTGCAAAAAGTGAGTGGCATGGTAGATATGGACCACTTCATCGCTTCATCTCCCTATGAGCTTTCTGGCGGTCAAAAACAGCGCACCGCGCTGGCAGGCGTATTGATCGACAATGTTGATATCTTGCTCTTTGATGAGCCTCTGGCAAATCTGGACCCGGCCACAGGCAAGACGGCCATCGAGATCATCGATGACATCCACAAACAGACCAACAAGACCATCCTCATTATTGAGCACCGGCTCGAGGATGTTCTGCATTGTGATGTAGATCGTATCATTGTTGTAAACGACGGGCGAATTATTGCCGATATGAACGCGGATGAGCTTGTTTCTTCAAGCGTTTTAAATGATAGTGGCATCCGCGAACCGCTTTACGTGACCGCGCTTAAATATGCTGATATTAAAGTGACCCCTGACTTGAAGCCAGGCCACATCTATACCCTGCAGAGTGATCCCATCAAGCAAAAAGTACAAAAATGGTTCAGGTCCATCAAGATACCCGCCATTCAGAATACCAACCGATCCATCTTGAAGATCGACCATGTAACCTTTTCGTATGACGGGTTGCATACCATTCTGGATGACATCGATATTGATATCCGCGAAGGGGAAATGGTCTCCATCGTTGGCAAGAACGGAGCAGGGAAATCCACCCTCGCAAAAGTGCTTTGCGGCTTTGTCAATGAAGATAAAGGTGCCATTCTATACGCCGGTACCAGTATTGCCGATAAATCCATCAAGGAACGCGCTGAATTGATCGGCTTTGTCATGCAGAACCCCAACCAGATGATCTCAAAATCGCTGATATTTGATGAGGTGGCGCTGGGGCTGCGGTTACGCGGGGTGGACGAAACGGAAATTAAAGAGCGGGTGGATAAGGTGCTCAAGATCTGCGGGTTGGCGCCCTTCGTGGGATGGCCAATCTCAGCCTTGAGCTACGGGCAGAAAAAACGAGTGACCATCGCATCCATCCTTGTTTTGGATCCCAAGATCCTCATTCTGGATGAGCCCACCGCTGGGCAAGATTACCGCCACTACAGCGACATCATGGAGTTCCTGCGTGAGATCAACAAGTCGGGTATTACCATCATCTTGATCACACACGACATGCATTTGATGTTGGAGTACACGCCCAGAGCCATCGTTCTGGCCGACGGCAAAAAGATCGCAGATGGACTGGCTTCAGAAGTGTTGACCAATGAAGGTGTCATCAATCAGGCGAACCTGAAGCTCACCTCCCTTTATTATCTTGCTCAGATGACAAACATCCCTGATGAAACACACTTCGTGCAAGATTTCATCGACTATGAAAGGTCAATGAAATCATGAAAATGAAACTGTTCTCTTACAACTATGAAGATACCTTCATCCATCGCCTCTCCGGGCTTACGAAGCTGATCTGCTTTCTGCTGCTCACCTTTTCGGTGATGTATTCATACGACATCCGGGTGATTTTGGGCGTGCTCTTTTTCAGCGTATGGATCCTGACCATCTCCAAGATCAAATTCTCACAGATCAAGCTCATGGTGATCTATGTTCTGATCTTCCTGGCCATCAATTTTGTGATCACCTATCTTTTTGCCCCCGGCTACGGCAGTGAACTTTACGGGACGAGGCGCGTGCTGGTCAAACTGCCAGGACCTTACAG
>CAZWKK010000301.1:0-2801 GCA_964634855.1 uncultured Anaerolinea sp. | reverse complement strand
GAAGGTGAAGGGTGGCAAAGTGAGGGGAGCTATACCACTTTCTCGACGCCGATGGTGAAATCTGCGGCCAGGGCGGCGATGGCGCCTACGGCTGCCCAGACGGGCAGAAGCAGGGTGCCGACGATGCCCAGGGTGAGGGGGATCTCAATGTAGGTGTTGCCCTGGTTATCTTTGATGAAGATCTTGCGAATGTTGCCTTCGTGGAGCAGCTCTTTGATCTTGCTGACCAGTTTTTCGCCATCCACTTTGAATTCTTCATAATGTACGTTTCCGTTTGTCATGTCTCAGTCCAGTTCTACCCAGGGGTCCACCAAATTGGCGTGCTTCACGGGTGAAAATTCAACAAAGCGATAGTCTGCCTGTCCTCTTTGCTGGTAGGGGTCATTTTTGAAAAACGCTTTGATCTCATCTACGGAGTTGGCTCTGGCGATGACGATGCCGCCGGAACGCGGGTTTTGCGGGCCAGAAAGCAGCAACATGTTCTGGTCATAGCCGGTCTGTAAAAACTCGCGATGAAATTTAAGCGTCTCATCGATCTGTTCCATGGGGGCGGTGTAGATGATCTCGATCATGAAGTATTTCATTTTGTTCCCTCAAACATCATTATAAGTCAATCAGACAAACTGACTGGGAAGGAAAATTGCCCTGAAGCATCTGGCTCAAAGGCGGCGGATGAGATCACCGCAGAGGTGGGCAGCGGACCGTAAATATGGGGGAAAAGTTCGGCGCCACCATCCAGGTTTTCCACCTTGACCTCTGCTCCAGTCTTATCGCTTTCGATCTTGAGCAGTACCAGACCGTTCTGCCCGGCATAGAAACGGCTGGCGGTCTTGAGCACCTGTTCCTTGAAGGAGGTGTGGATAAAGCCATCCTGGGCGTAAGCCTGGGGCAGATACTGGCCGGCTTTTTGGGCGGCCTCCCATTCTTGTTTGCTGGTGATGTGGAAAATGATCATGTTATCCTCGCACAAAGTGGGGCATCTCTGCTGGAATGACAAATGAGAATTCGATCAGACCCTTCAACTCGCCACTCTCAAACCAGGGGATCTGCTGGATCATTTTATGGACGCCATTCTTTTCGATGGTGTAAGAATTGCTGCTTTGAGTGGCCATCAGCTCAGCCAGCTTCTCACGGGATTTGCTGGAATGGCAATCGAAAAGATTTTTGCCGATCAGGTCAGCGCCACCATCTTTTTGAAAGGTCTCGATGGAGCGTTTGTTCATGTAGAGAATGATGCCCTTCGTATCACATACTGTGACGGCGGCAGGGATCTCAGAAAAATAATCAAATGGGTTCATGCCTTAAATCCTTTACGAAAGAGTGTGACGCGCTTGACGCCCCAGAGCTGAGAATACCCGCCACCCTGTTGTACAGTGAGCAGACAGGCTGCCTCATCCACAACCCGTGAACCGGAGAGGATGGAGACATTGTGATCGAACAAAACAGGCGAAAGGGGAGTAGATGGTCCCAGGATCATAATGACGGCGTGTGGGTTGCACATGCTGAGTACGTTGCCCATGGAGTGATTGACAAATGCGCTGCCCGTGATGGCGATGATCTGTGCTTTACCCAGATATTCGGCCGAATACTCAGCGGGGATGTCGCCGGGGCGGGGGTTCTTTTCCAGCACCCACAGGTTGCGGGCGGACTTGCGCACTTCATCGACAAAATTAAAATGGCCAACGATGGCAATGTCTTTGCCTGGACAATTGGCAAAGATCCAATCATAGGCGTTCAACTCCACCAGGTCTGCCGGGTCTGGGCAGACAATAGAGTTCAAAGCGGCCATCCCCACACTGGACTCGTAGTGGTTTTCTGAGAGCACCCAGCGAGCTAATTCTTGGGCGGAGTGATCTTGCAAGCGCCCCACATCACTGAGGTTGGCATAGGGCAGGTTTTCGCTGGTAAGCGTAGAGGCCAGGCCACAGCCAGAACCACAGACAGCCGTCCAATGGATGCCAACAGATACATTTCTTACCGGAATGGGAGAGCTGGGTAGTGTGTTGATGATCTCTTCAAGGATTTCCATATCCCTCCAAAAAAGGTTCAGAGTTCCATCAGTTTTTTGATCTCGTCCAGAAGAACTTGAGGTTCGGCGATATTAAAGATGTGGCGGCGGATATCTGAGGTGGTCAGGTACCCCTGCAGGTAGCGGATCAGGTGTTTGCGGAACATGGGCACGGCCACATTGGGGCCGTAGAGGGCCACGCCCTCGTTCAGATGCCACGAAAGGACATTATAAATCTCTTCTTTGCTTACCTGAGAGCGATCTGAGTTGGCAAAGATCCAAGGGTTGCCAATGGCCGCTCTGCCGACCATCACGCCATCGCAGCCGGTTTGCTGCATCAGGCGCAGCCCATCGGAGTAGGTCTTAACATCGCCGTTGCCGAGCACGGGTACTTTGACAGCAGCTTTCACTTCGGCGATGGCTTGCCAATTGGCCTCTCCGCCATATTCCTGCTTGCGGGTACGGCCATGCACGGTGATGAGGCTGATACCGCAATCTTCCAGGATATGAGCCACCCGGAGGTAATTGAGCGACTCATCGTCCCAACCCAGGCGGATCTTGGCGGTGATGGGAACTTGCAGGTTCTTTACCAGCAGGGTAGCGATCTGCTCAATCTTTTCTGGCGTTTTCAGTAATCCAGCGCCAGCGCCGCGATTGGAGACGTTCTTGGCCGAGCAGCCGATGTTGATATCGATGATGTTGGGCTGTTTGTGTACCAATTTTTGGGCAGCGATGAGGAAGCGCTCCGGATTGTCATCGTAGATCTGATAGACAAACGGCCGCTCTTCTTCAT
>CAZWKK010000300.1:0-2807 GCA_964634855.1 uncultured Anaerolinea sp. | reverse complement strand
CGCATCACCAAACCCATCTCGCGATTCAGTTTGTCATTAATGACGTCTTCATCAAATTTCGGCCATTCAGCCAGGTGTACAGATTCAGGCGCGCTGGTATCAAAACTGCGCACCAGGTTCTGATACAAGGTCTCCGCCATAAAAGGCATGGTGGGAGCGATCAGCTTGCTGATGGCTACAAGGGCTTCGTACATGGTCGCGTAAGCAGCTTGTTTATCGGCATCCGATTCGCTTTTCCAAAAGCGGCGGCGACTGCGACGCAAATACCAGTTGGAGAGAATGTCCACAAAGGTCTCGATGGGACGGGTGGCGCCCAGTACATCATAATTCTCCAGTGCATCAGTCACATCACGGATGAGCGCATGCAGGGAGGAACGCAGCCACTGATCAATGGGGCTGTATTCCAACTTGGCATTGGCATCTGGTTTCCATCCGTCCAGGTTGGCGTAGGTGACAAAGAAGGAGTAAGTGTTCCACAGTGTCAGGGTGAAAGTTCGCAGCACTTCGCTGACCAGATCACTGGAGAAGCGGCGTTCCTGTCCCGGAGGACTGGCAGTGTACAGATACCATCGCGTGGCATCTGCCCCGTTCTTTTCCAGTACTTCCCAGGGTGAAACTACATTGCCGCGCGATTTAGACATCTTCTGTCCCTGTCCATCCAGGATCAGACCCAGGCAGATGACGTTTTTGTAACAGACCTGATCGAACAACAAGGTGCTGATGGCATGCAAGGAGTAGAACCAACCACGTGTCTGATCCACAGCCTCGCAGATGTAATCAGCCGGGAACTGGTTGGCGAACTCTGTCTGGTTTTCGAATGGATAATGCCACTGGGCAACTGGCATGGAGCCAGAATCAAACCAAACATCGATCAATTCAGGCACGCGGTGCATTTTGCCACCGCAATCGGTGCATTTGAAAGTGATCTCATCCACATACGGACGATGCAGATCAGAATCGCTCAGATCACGGCCAGCTTTCTCAGAGAGCTCTTTGACGGAGCCGACACAAACCTGTGAATGGCAATCTTCGCATTCCCAGACCGGTAACGGCGTGCCCCAATAACGCTCACGCCCCAAGGCCCAGTCAATGTTGTTTGACAGCCAGTTACCAAAGCGACCGTTCTTGATGTGCTCCGGGTACCAGTTGATCTCGTTATTAAGTTCCACCATACGATCTTTGTACTTGCTGGTGCGGATGTACCAGGTGGGACGGGCGTAATACAGCAAAGGGGTACCGCAGCGCCAGCAGAATGGATACGTGTGCAGGTGTTTTTGTTCGCGGAAGAGCAGCCCGCGTTCCTGCAGATCTTGGGTGATCAGTGGGTCAGCTTTCTTGACGAACATCCCCGCCCATGGTTTCACCTCAGAGATAAAGGTGCCATCCGGGGCAACCGTACCCAGGAAGGGCAGATCATTTTCCAGCGAGACCTGCATATCGTCGGCGCCAAAAGCTGGGGCAATGTGCACTAGGCCGGAACCGTCTTCGGTGCTCACGTAATCAGCGTTGACCACAAAGTAACCCGGTTTGGTGGTTGGCAGGAAGGTATACAGAGGATGGTACTTCTTTCCCTTCAACTGTTTGCCCTTGTAATGCTCCAACACTTTTACAGGTTCGTCGCCAAACACACTGTGCAGCAAAGCCTCGGCCAGGATCAGCTTTTCAGTGCCGCCTTCGGCCAGCTCGTGCTCTACTTTTACATAATCTACATCCGGACCGGCTGCTACTGCCACATTGGCCGGTAAAGTCCAGGGAGTGGTGGTCCAAACCAACAAAGAAGTACCAGGCTCATCAACCAGGGGCATACGCACATAGATAGAAGGATCATTCACCTCTCTGTAACCCTGCGCCACTTCATGGTCAGAGAGCGGCGTGCCGCAACGCGGGCAGTAAGGGACCACTTTAAAACCCTGATACAACAGGTCTTTTTCCCAGAAATCGTGCAGAATATGCCAGACCGATTCGATGTATTCGTTCTTAAAGGTAATGTAAGCCGTTTCCAGGTCCACCCAGTAACCGATACGATCGGTCATCTTCTCCCATTCCTGGATGTAGGTAAATGCAGATTCACGGCAAAGTTTGTTGAACTTTTCAATGCCATAATCTTCGATCTGTTGTTTATTGGTGAAACCGAGCTTCTTCTCTACTTCGATCTCAACCGGCAGGCCGTGCGTATCCCAACCACCGCGGCGTGAAACATGGTAACCGCGCATAGTCTTGTAACGGGGAAAAATATCTTTAAAAGCACGGGCCAGCACATGGTGAATTCCGGGTTTGCCGTTGGCCGTGGGGGGACCTTCAAAGAAGACGTACTCAGGTCCACCTTCGCGTTGCTTCATTGTCGCATGGAAGATGTCTTTCTGCTTCCAGAAGCGCAACACTTCTTCTTCAGATAATGTGACGTTGAGTCTGGGTGAAACTGGTTTAAACATGCAGCCTCCGATTAAATAAAAATCTCGCCCTTGAACTCAGGGGCGAGAGAGAAATCCCGCGGTACCACCCTGCTTCCCATAAAAATGGGCGCTCGGTCAGGTGCATCTTGCGATAGACCTGTTTCACAGTAACGGTGGAAAGTACCGGCTTTCTTACTGGCCTCACAGCGTTCAGATCGCAGCTCCAGAAGGATTTTCAACTCGTCTCATCTGCCCGGCTCTCACCACCCCGGGTTCGCTGAAGATTCAATCAAGTCTACTCGTTTCTATCATCGCTTTTGATGGCCCAATTATGCCACTATTTCCATTTTTTTACAATTTGATTCTCATTTCCTGCTTTCATCGCGGTTTAAAACGACCGCTGACCATTTCTGG
>CAZWKK010000299.1:0-2815 GCA_964634855.1 uncultured Anaerolinea sp. | reverse complement strand
GTGTTTTTTATAATTGACATCTGCTTTTTCGTCTCTATAATGATTTTATGTCCCCGGATACCCCTCAAATGAACATGGATGTTTTAGATGTCTCGCACCTATCTTATTGCGAGCGTATCAGCGCGGCTGCCCTGCAAGGACTGGTGAACCGAAACGGCCCCAAGGTCTTTGTGGATTACGGAATCTATGATGACCCCCTGGCACGCCGTACCAATGAAGATTTTATGGCCGATGACTTATGGTATGGCAAATACCGCAACCTGCTGGGGGCACAAGATCAGCGCAATTTAGCCTACTACCAAAAGGATCACGGAGTGAAGCCGCAGCAGATCAAAGATCTCACTGCGCTAGTACAGAAACATCGCTCTTCCCTCAAAGGATGTGTGGTCTGGGACGCCAACCTAGATGATACGGCCAACATTGCACTGATGCTGGCGGCGCAGGAAGACCTGCTTCCCATTGAGGCCAGTCAAGTGGAATGGAGCCGGCAATTTGACCTACCCGTCACTCACGACCTGCGCCGACGCTGGACAGACCGCGTCAATCTTTACCGCTGGGCGTTTGAGAACCTCTTTCCAAAATGTACTCCCGGTCAGGTGGCTTGCATTGAGCCTGCCTGGCAGCGACCTGAGTTCCTGGATTATCTGGTGCAGAACAAGATCTTCACCTACAACCTGGGCAGCAAACAAGAAGGGCTGGGCGGTACCCTGCTGCTCTTGTTGGCCTTTGGTCCGGCCTGGCTGCGTGAGTTGCTCTTTACCCTGCGTCTGGACAAACCGCTCAGGAATCTGGCCTTGAAGGTACTTTCTGGTCAGTCCGCCGAGATCAAGCTCAACAACCAGATCCAGCGGTCCGTCAAAGCCGTACCCTACCCAACTATTTTTGGCTGGCATACCAAACGTGACGATGAACTGACGTTCATGCTGCTGCTTTCAGCCAACGGCTTGCGTCTGGTGCCCTCTCACCTGGCGGCTAACTTCTCATTTCACTCGCGAGTAAAACCGCTGGGACCGTTCAAACCACCTTTTCAGCGTCCTACACCAGTGCTGGACCCGCAGGGAATTTACATCACTTATACCCTCTCAGACGGCGACCAGTTGATGATGATGAGCACGGCCAAGTTGGGAAACTGGTACAACCCTCGCCGTGGTGAACTGCCGTTCAACTGGGAAACACAGCCGTTATTGTGCGAGCTGGCCCCGGCCTTGTTGGAAAAGTTCACCCGCTCCGCCACCAATGCGGATTGCCTGATGGCTGGCCCTTCTGGCGCCGGTTATATTGTGCCACCTCTGGCACCCAACCTTCCAACCTACATGCAAGAGAGCGTTCGCATTTGCCAAAAGGCCGGCATCAACGTAGTAACAAGCTATGTGGCCGATCCGCCGCGGCGGGTACTGGCCGAGATCACAAAATGCGGACATGGATTGCAGGGATTCTTGGCCGGGTACGGGGTACTTTCCCGAACCTTGAATACTGTGAAGAATGGACTTCCATTTGTCAGCAACCTTGTCCCCACTGTCGATCAGATCTGGGCTACCCCCGAAGCGCTTTTTGAAACCATTCAGAAACTCACTTCACAACCCGGCCCAACACCTCGATTCATTGGCGTGCATTTCTTCGCCTACCGCACCACTTTCGATGATGTACTACGCCTTTCTGCAACCCTTACAAACGAACACAATCACATCGTCCGCGCTGATGATTTCCTGGCGTTGGCTGCTCAAACTCACTTCTCTTAACTGTAAAGGAGTCTGGCTATGAACACAAAGTTGACCACCAAAACAAAGGTCGTTTACGGCATTGCCGACCTGGGCATCTCTTTGCTCACGGCAGCCATCCAATTCTTCTTATTGTTCTTCTACACCGATATTGCGGGCATTGACCCTGGACTTGCCGGTACTGCTTTACTGGTAGGCAAGCTCACCTGGGACGCCATCAATGACCCCTTCTTTGGTTTTCTCTCCGACCGCACGCGCAGCCGCTGGGGACGCCGCAAACCCTATATGCTCCTCGGTGCCATCCCCTTTGGCTTAACCATCTGGCTGCTCTTCTCCTTGCCACCGGGTCTGGTTGGCGCCAAAGCGTTCCTGGCTGTTTTAGGTTCCTTCCTGCTGGCAGACACCTTCCAGACCATGGTCAGCGTGCCCTACTATGCCCTCTCAGCTGAGCTGACCTATGATTACGATGAACGCACCTCGCTCATCTCCATCCGCATGATCTTCACTGTGTTGGGCTATATTTTGGGTGCCGCGCTTACCACCGCGGTAGCCGGGTTCTTCTTGAACCTGGGGTGGAGCAAGAATGCCGCTTACAGCGGAATGGGAGCCGTGTTCGGCTTTGTAGCCGTGGTCACCCTGCTCATCACCACATTTGGGGTCAAAGAAAACCCCAATCCTGATCTGGTACCGGCCAAGATGCCGCCGCTTTCTCAGCTTAAGTTCATCTTCAAGAACCGGCCTTTTGTGCAGTACATGATCATGAGCACAATCATCAGCATCAGCTTTACCCTGCTCACCAGCCTGCTGCCGTACTACCTCACCTATCAACTGAAGATGACCCCGCAGATTCCCATCGTCATGTTCGTCATGCTGGCCACCATTGGCATCTTCCTATTGCCCTGGCGTTTCGTTTCGACCAAATTGAGCAAAGGTCCCTCTTATGCCATTGGTCTGGCCATCGCCAGCGTTGCCATTTTGGTCGCTTTCTTCTTACCCGTCGGGCCGACGCCCATCATCTACGGTGTGGCCTTTGTAGCAGGGTTGGGCTTTTCTGCCCAGTACGTCTTCCCCTGGAGCATGATCCCGGACGTGATCGA
>CAZWKK010000298.1:0-2818 GCA_964634855.1 uncultured Anaerolinea sp. | reverse complement strand
GCCGCAGCCACTTTGCCCGGGTTCACCAGTTCATCGGCCTGGCTGATCTTGAGCAGGTTGATAAGGACTGTGCCGATCTTGAACACGCATGAATTGTCTTCTTCAAATACGATCGGCAGACCAAACGCTTCAGAATAGAAGGCTTTGGCGGCAGCCAGGTCTTCTTGGAACAGGGTGATGGCATAGAGCTCTTTAGGCCAGGCAGGTAAAGCAGTAGGGGTACTGTTCATATTGTTCCTCTCTCTATGAATAAGCCAAATACCAATAATCTTCCTTTATTATATCCAGAGCAGAGAGGTGAATGTTAATGTCCCTTATGCTTTTCTTTTCTGGCTGCCTGACGCTGTACGAATTTTTGCCGGGCAGTTTCTTCTTTTTCCTTGCTGCTGGTCCGTCGATGAGCCTCTTTGGTGTTTTCGTACTGTGTCTTGAGCATCCGCTGGGCATAGGTACCAATACCCTTTTGTTCCATCTGCTTGCGGATCTGGCGTTGGCGCCGTTTAAAACTGACCTGTGCTTCGTTGGCAAGCGGAGCATATTCGGCTGGTCTGAAATCTAAAGCGGAGAATCTAGCCTTGCAAAATTGCAGCAATTCGGAATCGCTGGGTTCGCCCCCAAAGACCACCCTGGCCAACGCATAACCATCTTCGTCCTGGTGTTCAAACAATCCCACCCAGAACGGATCATCAAAAAAGATCGTACATTTTCCTTCCATACTTCCCTCAAACTGAATCAATGCGAATTAAAAACAGCCCTGAAGTGCAGGGCGAAAACAAGTGGGGGGAAAATGGAGTTTTACTTGCGGAATAGTATAGCACAACGCCTTTTAATCGCCAATTGCAATATTGTCAAAATTAATTTCTGGGTGTAAACTAGGCGCATGGATATTTCTGTACTGAAAACGGTGATCAGCGAGCGAGATTTAGCGGAGGGGTTCTATTCGCGCGCCTGTTGCTCGGATAACTGATCACCTCCGTTATCTGGTCGGATTTTCACCGCGGCGCGCAGCCGCGGTTTTTATTTAAGTAGGGTTTTATGAAATTGAAATTATTGACGTACAAAAAAGCATTCTATTCCCTGTGGGCAGGGCAGTCTTTGTCTTTGCTTGGGTCTGGGTTAACTCGTTTTGCTCTAATGGTGTGGGCGTATCAGAACAACGGCTCCGTCACTGATATGGTCTTGCTGGGCTTCTTTTCGGCGCTGGCCTTCATGGTCTGCAGCCCCTTCGCCGGGGTGGTGGTGGACCGCGTGAACCGCAAGTGGATCATGTTCCTGGCCGATTTTGGTTCCGGCATCGTGACCTTGCTTTTGTTGCTCTTAACCTTGAGCGGCAAGTTGTCTTTCTGGCAGTTGTATGTGGCTGAAGGGCTCTCCGGCGCCTTCGAGGCTTTTCAATCGCCCGCCTTTTTCTCATCGGTCAGTCTGCTCATGCCAAAATCGGAGTACACCCGATCCAACGCACTCATTGGGCTAGCAAAGTCGTTCATGCAGGTGATGGCGCCTGCCCTTTCCAGTGTGATCCTCACCTTTGGCGGGCTGGATCTGGTGATGAAGATCGATCTGCTCACCCTGCTGCCGGGCTTGTTGGCGGTGCTGCTCATTGATCTGCCCATCCCGGAACGAAGCGCTGATGGCCAAAAGGCGAAGGGGGATTTCTGGCACGAGTTTCGCTTTGGCTTTGGCTACATCTTCTCAAGGCCGGGGCTGCGCATCATCACCATTGTCTTTATGGGTATCAACCTTTTTGCTGGCCTCACTTACATGTCCATCATCTCGCCCATGATCCTCACCCACACCGGCGGCGATAAGATCGCCCTGGGCACTGTGCAAACGGTGATGGGCGTAGGCGGGATTTTGGGCGGACTCATCCTCACTTTTTGGCATTCACCCAAAAGGAAGGTGGCTCTCTTTGCCTGGACAACCGCCTTGTCTTTTTTGATCTGCGATACGTTGATGGCACTCAGCCGCAATGTGTGGAGTTGGTCGCTTTCCGGCTTTTTGGCTGAGGTAACCATCCCCTTCATGGTCAGCCCCTTTTATTCCATCTGGCAGGAACGCGTACCCACCGATGTGCAGGGGCGGGTCTTTTCGGTGCGAGAAATGCTGCTCTCCCTCCCCAGCCCGATCGGTTATCTGCTGGGCGGGCTGCTGGCAGACAATGTTTTTGAACCCTTCTTTGCCCAGCCCAACCCCTTGAGCGGCATCCTGGGCTGGGGGCCGGGGGTGGGCATGTCGGCCATGTTCCTGGCCAGCGCCGTGCTGGGCTCTCTCATCGGCTGGCAGGGGGTCTTCCACCCAGAGGCTCGCAAATTAGACGATGTGAACGGATAATGAAAAGAGGCTTTCCAGTAACTGGGGAGCCTCTTGCGTTATTAGAGTTGTTCTTACAACTGCTGAACTAAAAAGTCCCAGGCCAGTTGCAAGATGGCCGTCATGTGCTGCGGTTCGTTGGAGACGAAGGTGATAACGGCGTCTTTATCTGGCAGAACCGCCACATATTGCCCGTACAGGCCGTCCAGACGGTAGGAGTTGGGGATGGGGTTCATCCAGATCTGGTAACCGTAGCCGCTGTGATGATCAGCGGTGGCGAACTTTTCTTTGAAGGCCGAGTTATCGATCTGTTTGCGGGTGGCAGCCTCAATGTAGTCAGCCGGGATCAGGCTTTTGCCCTCCCAATCGCCGTGGTTGAGCAGCAGTTGCCCGAATTTAGAGATCTCATGAGCGTTGAGGTGCAGCCCGGAGCAGCCAAAGTTGATGCCCATCCCGTCTGCTTCCCATTCCACGTCTTCAATACCCAGGGGGTCGTACACCCGCGCTT
>CAZWKK010000297.1:0-2846 GCA_964634855.1 uncultured Anaerolinea sp. | reverse complement strand
CGGGGAGGGTGTCCAGCTCAAAGGCGGCCAGCATAGCAGGTGCGCTGCCCTGGCTTTCTGCAGCCGCTTCAATGGCCGCCAGGGTTGCATCATAGGCTTGCTGCAAGTCGTCACGCGAGGGGTTCTCAGCCAGTTGGCCCGCCAGTTCTTGCAGCCGCTGGCTCAGACCGGCCAGATCGCCTTCCATCTTTTGCAGGTAGCTGCCCAGCGTTTCAGCGGGGTCAAAGTCTAAAGATTGTGAAAGATAGCCCAGCCGCAGCGAGGCAGGGGTGTAGGAAGCCGAGCCGGAGTCAGGTTTGTCGGTGCCGGCCAAAATGCGCAGCAAGGTGGTCTTGCCAGAGCCGTTAACACCCACCAGCCCGGCTTTTTCGCCGGTTTTGAGTGTGAAATTGATATTCTTGAGAACCGGCATGATGCCGAATGATTTGTTAATTGAACGTACAGCAAGCATAGATGCAACCTCATTTCCGAGACAAATAAAAACCGAGGGCAAGGCCCTCGGCAGCAATGTTGATTTAATTAAATCAAGACAATAGCGATTGGTCTACCCAAAAAAAGCGGAAAATTTAGAGGTTACGATCTGTCATTCTATGAACTCCTGAAAATGCGGACAGCGCTATTGTAACATGAAAAAGAGTCAGTACAAACGAAAATAGGAGAAGTATCAATACTCAGCAAGATCGTTTTGATCGTCCTCGTCTTCCAGTAGCACCTGCAGCATTTGCTCGCGGTGCTCAAAAAAGTCTTTGCTGACGCGGTAGTTATCCGTCTCCTCGTAGCGCACCTCATCAATGCCAGTCTCAGAGAAGCGCAGGATCCTGGCGTTGGGATAGGCCATGAGGATAGGGGAGTGGGTGGCAATGATGAACTGGGAGTTGGCCTGCACCAGTTTGTGCATCAGGGCCAGCACGGCCAACTGGCGGGTGGGGGAGAGGGCGGCTTCTGGCTCGTCCAACAGGTACAAGCCGTTGCCGTTGAAGCGGTATTGCAGCAGCGACAAGAAGGATTCGCCGTGGGATTGCGCGTGCAGCGATTTTCCGCCGTAAGAGCCGGTGACCTCTACATCATCCAGGTAAGAGGCGACATTGTAGAAAGATTCCGCGCGCAGAAAGTAGCCGTCTTTGGCGGCCTTGAAGCTCTTGCCAGACTTCAAATATTCAGCCAGGTTTGATTGTGTATCTCGCGTTGAAAAATTTACGTTTTTGCTGCCGCCCTCAGGGTTGAACCCCGATAAGATGGCAATGGCTTCGAGCAGGGTGGATTTACCCATGCCGTTCTCGCCCACAAAAAAGGTGACATCCGGGTGAAACTTGAGCGTTTCCAGCGTGCGCACGGCCGGCAGCGAGAAGGGGTACTCCTTCCAGGAGGGCACGTTCTTGCGCTGCAGGGTGATATCGATGAGATAAGGTTTGGCAGAGAAGTTATTGCGGTTGACCATGTGCTCCCTCCGGTAAAGAATATTTCCTTTTATTATTGTATCGCTTACGAGGGAACGGGTCAGAAAAACCAGTTGCTGAACCTAAGAGTTCTTTAATAACCATTGCCTTTCTGCCGGTTACGACCTATAATGTTGACTGAAATTGAGACCCTCGTTAGGTGAGGCGTCTGTACTGAAACAGGCCATTGCCCTGAAACGTCCAAAGACACCAAAGGGTAGACCAGATCAGGCCGGATTAAGGTTTGATCCAAAATGGCTGGGAGCTTCCTCCCCTAAGCAGTGCAGTGCCAAAGCTCAACCAGAGTGGGAGCGCAATCCTTTATTGGGACTATTGCGATCAATCCTTCCCTGGTTGAAAAACCAGGGATTTTTATTTCACCGATTAATTAAAAAGGAAGGAGGTGAACGGGAATGAAAAATGATGACTCTGCAGGAAGTACGTACGATGAGCCGCCTTTAGCGGTAGTTCGCGCATTCACAGATTTCCCCTTTACCTCTTTGGAAGGATCCGAAGTCGGGAGAGCCTGCAAGAGATAATTCTTCTATAATGAAGGTATCTTCTGGAGAGAAAGGGTGAATCGGACAATATGAAGGAGAAGCACATGGCATTCCGCGATTTCACAATCTCTCCCACTCGACCGGGTCAGAAAAACAAACTGGTTCACGAGCAGGTCTTTGCCCGTTTGAACCACGCAGCCCTATTAAATGAAAACGAACTGTTCAGCGAGTATAAAACCCGCGCTGATGGCCTTACCCTGGCGGAAGTGGAAACCCTCCGCGAAGAGTTCGGCAAAAACCATATTGTCACTGAACATCACATTACCTTTCTTAACCGCTTATGGGAGAACGTACGTAACCCGCTGGTGATCTTGCTGGTGGTGTTGGGTCTGGTCTCTTACTTTACCGGTGATCTGCGCGCGGCGGCCGTCATTGGCGTGATGGTGCTCATTGGCATTGTCTTGCGCTTTGTGCAGGAAAGCCGGGCAGACCAGGCGGCTGAGAAGCTGCAAGAAATGGTGAGCACCACGGCGACCGTATTGCGCGAGGGGCAATTGAGCGAAGTGACCCTGGAAGAGATCGTTCCGGGCGATATTGTGCATCTGGCTGCCGGCGATATGGTGCCGGCAGATGTGCGCATCCTCAGCGCCAAAGATCTGTTTGTCAACCAGGCTACCCTTACCGGCGAATCTTACCCGGTGGAAAAACAAGCGGTCGCACCCGCCAAAGAAGGGCAATCACCGCTTGAGATCAACAGCCTGGCCTTTTTGGGCACCAACGTAGAAAGCGGCTCCGGCCGCGCGCTGGTGCTGGCTACCGGTCAGAGCACCTACTTTGGCAGTCTGGCCAACCGCCTGACGCAGGAACGCCCACAAACCAGCTTTGACATTGGCATTAACCAGTTCACCTG
>CAZWKK010000296.1:0-2848 GCA_964634855.1 uncultured Anaerolinea sp. | reverse complement strand
CTGTTTGACCGGATCCTGAGCGAATTGGAAAAAGACCTCCCTTGCGATGCTTCTGCCATCTGGTTGTTGGATGAAAAACCGGAGAAGGTGAATGGTGCCTTACCTTTGCGCCTGGCAGCTGTCCATGGGGTTTCACGTCAACGCGTCATCAAATCTCGCCTCGATTCTGAAGAAGTCCGCCAAAGTCTGGACCATTCGTTGGATAAGATGACTCCCACCATTCGCGCCGCTGAGGGCCCTTACGGCCCGCTTGGACTCGCGCTCAACTTCCCTTCCAATTATTCTTCCATCGCAGTTCCGCTCCGGGCTGGGGAGAACGTTTTAGGGGTGCTCACATTAGCCCACCACCAAGACGGCAGATATGGCTCTGAAGCCTCCGCCATCTCTTCTACATTTGCCAATTACGCAGCTATTGCCATCCAAAATGCCAAATTGTTTGCTGCGGCACAAAAAGAGGCCTGGTCTTCTACTGTGCTCTTGCAGGTCGCTGAAGCAGCCCAATCCATAACCAGCGAAGAAGAGCTACTCAACACCATGTGCCGGCTAACGCCGCTTCTGGTTGGAATTGACCAATGTGCTTTTTACCTGTTCAACGAAAATCAGGAGAGTTTTGAAATGCGAGCCTGGTACGGCTTTCACCCCGGCGAGGATGAATTGCTGATCAATGTAGTTGATTCGTTGCCCCTGCTCAAATTAAAGGCCACTGCATCCACCATCTTTGTGCAGGATCCAGTCAACGAGTTGAAATTACCCTCGCTCAAACATTCAGAAGAAGTGAACACAGTGGTGCTTTTACCCTTGCTTGCCAGAGATGAAGTGCTGGGTGCCTTCCTCATTTCTCATCGCGCAGATACTGAAAGCGGCGCTGAGAACCGTATCAAGGATCAAACTCTCGCCATCTTGCAGGGAATCTCGCAGCAGACATCCGTAGCGCTGGAAAACATTCATCTTGTAGAAACCCGCCAGGAAGAAGCCTACATCACTGCAGTGCTCTTACAGGTTTCACAAGCGGTGGTCACTCAGAACAACCTGCAAGACATTCTAGACACCATCGTTCACCTCATGCCTATTTTGGTGGGTATTGAGACCTGCGTGATCTACCTTTGGGACAAGTCTTCCGAAAAATTCAGTCCATCCCAGGCCATCGCACCCAACCACCTCTTGCACCAATACCTGGAAGAAAAATCTTTTATACCGGGCGAGTATCCGCTGCTGGATGAATTGCGTGAAACGCAAAAAATGGTCTTTTGCCAATTGGAGAACCCCGATCTACCTCCCGATGATTGGACAAAAGCCCAAAGCGTTAGCATAGGCAATATTCAAACTGATCTGATGGAAAATGGTTCCAATTGGCTGATAGGATTACCTCTGTCAGTCAAAGGGGAATTCTTCGGGGGTCTGGTGGCAATCGAAAAAGAAGTGCCACCCCGCTTCCAGGCAAAACGCATTGAACTGCTTAATGGCGTTGCCCAACAGATCGCACTGGCTGTTCAGGATGACCGCCTAAAGCAAGAAATGATTGGGCAAGAACGCATGGCTAAAGAGATGCAGCTTGCCAAAGAGATACAAAAATCTTTCCTCCCTGATGAGCTGCCCAACGCTGAAGGCTGGAATTTTGACCTGCGCTGGAACACTGCCCGAGAAGTTGGCGGTGATTTCTATGACGTCTTCATGACCCATGACAACCGCATCGCCTTTTCCATTGCAGATGTTTCGGATAAAGGCATGCCAGCCGCCTTGTATATGACGGTGACGCGTACATTGGTGCGGGCAAGCGCTCAAAGTTTGCATTCTCCCGCCCGTGTTTTGGAACGTGTGAACGAGCTGTTGGTCATGGATTCTAAAGACAACGGCATGTTCATCACCGCCGTACTAGCCTACCTTGACCCCAAGACGGGAGACATTGAGTATGCCATTGCCGGGCATAACCTGCCATTGCATTACCAGGCAGCCAACGCTGAGATCGCTCGTTTAAATAAAGATGGTATTGCCCTTGGCGTCATTGAAGAAGCCAAGTATCGTGACCAATCCCTCAAGATGGCCAGTGGTGATTCGCTTATCCTATACACTGATGGGGTGACCGAGACCTTCTCACCCGAAGGCAAACAATTTGGCGAAGATGGGCTCATCCAAACCTTGCAGAAGGTAATAAAGACCCATCCACGTACAGTTCTGACAGAACTCGATGAACAGCTAAAGAAGTTCCGCGTCACAGATGAACTCTCAGATGATGTAACCCTGATCTTGATCCAGCGAAAATAAAAATCCTCTTGTTTAAAACAAGAGGATTTGTTTATTCACCTGCGAACAGTGCCATCCAGATGTCCCAGTTGGAGCTGGGAATGGGTGTTGGCGTAGGAATAGCCAAAGGTACCTGGGTGGCACCTTCTGGTTGCAGTGGGATGATCAGGTTCTCCCCGGGGCGAACCATATGGCCTTCTTCGTAGGCCCATTCTTCCACTGCCCCCTCTGAGGTCGCATAAGCGATCTGAGTGTTCAGTATCACTAATGTTTTATTAAGATCTGCGACAACCGTGGCGGCCTTATCCTTTTGGGCAGAGAGTCTGGAAAGCTCGTTTAAACGGCCATTCAGGTCCATCACCAAAAAGACCAAGATCACTCCGGCAACAACAAAGCCAATCTTCTTGACATCAAAAGGAAAGTGACGTTTGCGCTTTTCTTCAACCATGGCTTAAGTTTACTCCAAGAAAGGAATCGTCACAAGAAGGAGATAAAAAAATCCTCGCTTTTCAGCGAGGATCAGTGCCGGAGGAGGGATTTGAACCCTCATGAGCGAATGCTCACTACGCCCTGAACGTAGCGCGTCTGCCAATTCCGCCACTTCGGC
>CAZWKK010000295.1:0-2860 GCA_964634855.1 uncultured Anaerolinea sp. | reverse complement strand
TGTGATGACGATGAGGTTGGCTTTGGAGATGGCCACCCCTTTGGCAAAATGCAGTGCTTTTTGCAGGGTGCGCTCATCCGTCTGGAACATGAAGACGCAGACATCTTCGCGGAAGGTGGCACTGGGACCGTGGGCAAACTCTTCCAAACCAAAGGAGGTGGCGCTTTCGCCCAGTACTTCCAGTAACTTGAGGCGGATCTCATCTGCGTTGGGTTTTTGGATGCCAAAGCCGGTGACGATGTGACGGGTAGGGCTAGCGGGCAAGCGCTCCGTCAGTTCTTGCGCTTTCTTTTGCCAGAGCGGAGTACTGGCAGCCAGCGAAGCAGGGATCTGCGCCAGTTTGGCTAAAATCGGCTCTGCGATCTCATCCCGCTGGGTCAAGACCCCGGCTAAAATGGCGCTGAGAGTATTGGTCTGGTAAGAACGGGTTTTGCCCAACGGCACATCGTGGCCGGCAGGGTCAACCAAAGAGAGTTTGGCTGTTTTCGCCAGGCGAGATTCGGGGAAGGCGCTGATGCCTACTGTAAAAGCACCGTGTTCATTGGCATATTCCACCGACAAGCATGTGGTGATGGAGTTACCAGATTCGCTGATGGCGATGACCAGCGTGTGTGCGTCCATCACAACGGGTGGGTCAACTTCAAAATCATAAGCGTCAAACGTGTAAGCAGGGATCTTCAGCGTACGCTGAAGGAAATAAGCGGCTGCAAGAGCTGCATTTAAGGAGGTGCCGCAACCCAGGGTATAGATGAGGTTGGGTTGAACCCCTTTAACAGCCTGGCGGATCTGCTTAAGGAATTCCGGAGCCAGGCAGGCTTGCAGACTGGCCGGAATTTCGTTTATGGTATCAAACATATAAAAGGGATGGCAGTCTCTTATAATACCGCCCGGAAACTTTTTGCGTAACTTTTCAATGTCCATCAAAAATCGCCTGTTCAAAGGATATGGAAGTACAGTTCACACTATAAACGAAAACAGTACAAAAAATTGCCCACCCTTTGCCAAAGTTTTGCCATTCAGGCGAAGCTACGCCTCATCGATCTTGATCAGATTGAGGTCTTGCAGCGTCTTGATGAGCTCCAGGCGATTGATGGGTTTGCGAATGTAACCGGCTGCATTGACCGCCTGTGAAAGCTCCGGCTCGAACAATACAGAACTGATGATGACGGGAATGCTGGCTGTATCTGGGTTGGATTTGAAATTCTTGATCATCTGCCAGCCATCCATTTTAGGCATAAGCACATCCAGCAAGATGAAATCTGGCTTGACCAATTGGATGAGGTCTACGGCCGCAAGGTAATTATCGGCGCCAAATACCTGAATGCCATAGGAGCCCAGCATGCGTTCGATCAATCGCCTCACGGATTCAACATCATCAATGACCAGGCAATTGACTTGCTTTTTGACAGGCAGGATGATGGAAATTGTTGTGCATCCTTCTTCTTCCAAAATGGAATGGCGCAACGATTGGATGGTAAAGAACAATTGAGCGATCTTCCAGTGCTGCAGGGCAAGGTCATTGGGAGAGTGAAACTTAAAGGAGAGGTCGTAGAAAAAATCGTTCACCTTGCGGGTCTTTATCTGGATGACCTGTTCTGCGAAGATGTTGCTGAACATCGAGATGATCTTGTACAGCCCTTGCTTGGTAAGTACCTGATCCACCATCACATTCAGGGTCGGGTCTACCTCACTCATATCCAGGTGATCTTGCAACTGCGGCTGCGAAAGTGATTTACATAATTGCAGCGCCTGTTCCAGGATCTGAGACAGGTTCACCAGATCGTAAGCGATCTCCCAATTCTTCAGTTCTTCCTGGATCAGCTCATTATCATAGGCTTCTTCGTCTGCCATCGTTTCAGCGGCTGATTCCGTTGAGCCGGTCTGGCTGCTGAAATGGTCCCACAAGATCGAGATAAGCGCATCCAGACCTTTTTTCAGGTCGCGCTGTACCTGGCGCTGACTGAGCCCCATTTCTTCTTCAATGACATGCCACTCTTTCATCTGGAAATAGCGCGAATTAAGGATCTTAAAGCAACGCCATTCGGTGGCATTTTCCGGGGTACCTTCGGGCGGACGCAGGAACTCAATGCTGCCCTGAATGGTCTCCCTTAAGCTGCGCATGCGTACGGTGAGAGGTGCTTCCGCTCCAGTGTAAAAGAGTGCCAACAGCCCGTGGTTTTCCAAATAAGCCGGGTCTGAAAGGTGATTCAAGATATCTTTTACATCGTTTTGAAATTCAATTCGGTCCATGTTTCCTTAAGATGAAGCCAGGCTGGTTTTACTGCAGATTCATTCAACTATAACATTTTTTGGCTCTTTTCCAACGGGAAACAGGAGCGTTCTTACCTTTTAGGCGCGTCCTTGTCGTTATTTTGGCAGAAAGGAATGCCTGTTTTGTTATACCCTGTAAGAGCAAAATCCCAGGAAGTAAATCATCATATTTCATCCTAATTTGAGGTATGGAGGTGTGAATAAGTAGATTAAGATAGTAGGTGAAGCATCCCTGTTTAAAATTCTATGCAAGCCATCTTTTCAGGAGAAAAAAATGAAGACGAGAATTTATGTTGTGTTAAGTTTCATCCTCATGGCAGCCATGCTTCTTTCAGCTTGTGCTCCCAAGGCCATCGAAACCCCAGCTCCCGCCACCGAAGCCCCTGCTGCTGAAGCTACTGAAGCCCCCGCGGCTCAGAATGTTACCCTGGAGTTCTGGACGTTCTCTGATTACGCCACCGACGCCGGCGGCGACATGATGAAAACATTTATCTCCGAATTTGAAGCTGCACACCCTGGTGTTACCGTCAATATGACCGGTAAGGGTGGCGACGAATTGAACAACGGTATCGTCACCAGCGCCGCCAGC
>CAZWKK010000294.1:0-2879 GCA_964634855.1 uncultured Anaerolinea sp. | reverse complement strand
GCTTCGTTGGCGGAATTGCGCAAATATTCAATGGCTTTGTTGGCGGTAAGGCCAGGGCGGATGGTGGCCACATCGGTGGTCATAATACCGCCGGCAGAATCTTCAGGGTAAGAAAGAAGCAAGCGCACATCTTTGGCTTCTTCGTCTTGCATCATTTCCAGCAGGTCTTCAGAACGGTCAGGAGGCAGTTCAGCCAACAGGTCGGCCGCTTCATCTGGAGACATTTCTTCCAGCACATCGGCCACTTTTTCATCCGACATGCCTTCCACCAAAGAGACCTGGAAATCAGGCTCCACCTCTTCCAGGGCGTCAGCCAGGTGCTCAATATCCAGGTTTTCCAGCAGCTTGCCACTTTCAGTGTGGTTCATATCACTGATGATCTCAGCAATATCAGCGGGGTGCAGCTCGTGCAATTTCTCGGCAGGCACTTTGAGGCGCATGAACTGGTCGTGGGTGAGCAATTCAACGTTTTCCCAGGAGATGAAATTCTTCTTGGCGTCGCCGGCAAACAGCTTGACCAACTTCTCAGCCCCCTTGCCCATGCCCATACGGCGCGTCAGGCCGGCCGGGCTGATATCTACATTGCTGACGTAGTATTCGTTCAGCACACGGGCTAATTCCAGATCGTTTACACGCACCACACGGATACCATTGGTATCGATGATCTGCTTGTCCAGCACATCTTCGATGAGACGGATCTCGTTACCGGTGGGGGTATAGAGAGGCAGCTTGGCTTTCGAATGAGAAAGGGGAATGACCTGCGCGAACAGGACAGCAATCTCAGAAAACGGGTAAGTGGTGATCTGACCGTCATTGTTCACGGTGAGAGCGACCAATAAGGGGTGAGGAAGGTTGGTATTCTGAATGGCCAGAACCTCGTCCACTTTCCCCAATTTTTCGCCTTCAGAATCGACGACGTTCCGGTTGATAATCTGACTGATAAATGGCATCGAGACCTCCTCAGATAAGACAAAATTGGAAGGGATGCCGGTAATAAAAAACCGGCGGGTGAAATCACCAGCCGGCATCATGAACAAATTCGTTCAGAAGGAGCTGATCAAACCAGTGATTTCAGGCAGTTGCGCTTCGGGGTCAGAGCATCCACTCGGGCATGTTGGGAACCAAAGTTTACACTGAAGCGCAAATTATTTTGTGCGATGTTACCAGGCAACTCAAAAACTCCTCTATGACTGAGAGGAGGCACGTCTTTTGAGCTGGCCGTTTCTTCCAATTGCATCAATAAAGACCTTTCTTATAGATTCTATTTCTACGCTCCTGATTTTATAGATGGGTAGGGGAAATGTCAAGAGGGGATAATTTAAAATTTGATATAATTTTAGGGACTAAAATTTCCTCTGATCAGGTGAATAATATGACATCGACTGTGTATTTTGGCTCTCCGCGCCAATCACACTTGGATGCTCGCGAGACTCTGCCGGCCAAGTTGGACCTCATCATTGACCGTCTGCACATCCGCGATCGTGTGAAGGACGAGCAGGTTTGCATCAAGCTGCATGTAGGCAACAATATTGGTTACTCGGTCATCCATCCGGTTTTTGTGCGTAAGGTGGTGCAAGCTGTCAAGGATGGCGGCGGAAAGCCTTTCATCGCCGACGTCAGTTGGGATGTAGATGGCTGCGAGACTCGCGGCTACACCCAAGAGGTGTTGGGCTGCCCCGTCTTTTCCGCGGGTGGACCTGAAGAGAAATACTTCTACAGCCATGAACGCCCTTACAAGAACATTAAAGATTGGAAGGTGGCTGGTTACATTGAAGACGCCTCCTTTATGATCAATTTTGCCCACGTAAAAGGCCACCCTGCCTGTGGCTTTGGCGCCGGCATCAAGAACATTGCCCTTGGCTGCATGGTTGGCCCCACCCGCGGCGCCATGCACGACACCTGCCATTACGACAAATATTGGTTCAAAGAACTTTGCTCAGACAAGGCGACCATGCAGAAGATCGTGGATTCTTGCCCGTTTGGCGCCATTGTCTTTGACAAGAAAGACCCCAGCGAGTTGCATATGCACTTTGAAATGTGTAATCAGTGCATGCGCTGCCAGCAGGTGGCCCCCAAAGGCAGCCTCAAGATCGCCCCGGTGAACTTTGATTCCTTCCAGGAAGCCTGCGCCATCAGCACCGATGTGACCCTTTCCACCTTTGCCCCCGGCAAGGTGACTCATCTGGCGCTGGCCAACCAGATCACCCCGGTCTGCGATTGCTTTGGTTTTACCGGTATGTCCATTTTGCCAGATGCCGGCCTGTTTGGCTCTGATGATCTGGTAGCCCTGGACCAGGCCATTTTGGATGTCACAGCCAAAACGCCTTTGTTGGTAGAGAATGTTCCTGCCGCTCTGGAAGCCAATACCCAGGGCAACCATCCTTTTGCAAACCTGCACGGCCCCTATAAAGATCCTTACAAGGTGGTGGAGTATTGCGAGCAGTTGGGCATCGGCAGTCGCGACTATAAGATCGAAGATGTGCTGCCGTACGAGGAAAACCCCGGTCGCACCCAGGCCCATTACATCTCAGCTAAATAGTTCTATCAATAATAACAAGACCCCTGCTCCCAGATTGGTGCAGGGGTCTTTTACAACTTATTGTCAGAGCATGCGTATATGAATCAAGAAAACATTTTGGAGAAGTTGAGATGAAAAAATCTATCACACTATTAAGCCTGCTTACCGCTATGACGTTGATCCTATCGGCTTGTTCTTTCAATGGAGTATCCATAAACGTGAACACAACCACCATTCAAGGTTCCGGCAAGATCAGTTCTGAAGACCGCAGCGTACAAGATTTCACCCGGGTGGAATTACGCTCTATTGGCAACCTCACCATCAGTCAGGGTGACGTTGAAGCCTTGACCGTCAAGGCTGA
>CAZWKK010000293.1:0-2933 GCA_964634855.1 uncultured Anaerolinea sp. | reverse complement strand
GAACGCTAAAAAGAGAAATCCAAAGCCCAGATTTGCTGCCATAGCTTGATCGAATGAATACCCTTTAGGTTAATTACCAGTTTGAGCGGGAATCGAATCTTCGTACCGAGTGGGGCACTTTAAAAGCAATTCAGATGCACTGAATGTGCCGTCCACACCCAATGTGCCAGTCATGATGGCTTGAGCCTCATCTTTCAAAAGGTCCGGCCTGGACCCGTGATAGATCACTTTCAAGCGTTTGGTATTGGGGTCAGTTGCCCCCTGATGTAAGGCTGCTGCCAACCCACCCATCTTCTCGATGACGGCATTATCAGAGGGAATGCTGGCCACAGTAAAGGAAAGTGAGTCATCGGATGGGTCATATTGGATGGTATCACCCAGAACCACCCCGGATATCCGCACGGCCTGTCCCACCGAGGCAGGATCAGCCAGAAGTTCATCTATTGTCAGATAGTATTGGGCGTTACCGCGCAGACTGGTAATGGCCAGGATGATCCCGGCGACAACGATCAAGGCGCCACCGATCACAAATTTGTTGATCGCGAAGTTGCGCTTATGGGGACGTTCGCTACTTTCTTGCGGCGCTTTATCGTTCAAAAGCTCCTCCAAACTCCAAAGCACTCAAAAATCTAATTGTTAAATTCTGCCACATGATAATTAATCCTAAGTGAGAAGCCCCCACAGACCAGGCTTCTCGGATCAATATTTACATTAGGATTTATTAAGGGTTTGATGGATCAACCTATTTGACGCGCTCAAAGACCGTATCGGTGTTATCTACCGTCAAGGTGAGTGTGTCTTTGGTAACGGCGTAAGAGAGCGTCTGAGCCGCGAAAGCGCCATCTGCGCTGGCAGAAATTGCCAGCAGACTGGGCTCCTGCTTTTCATAGGTCATGGAAAATGAAACACCATTCTTGCTGATGATCAGCGAACCATCATCGGCAAACTTCATGGTAATGCCAGTCTGAGGTTCTTTCCAGGTACCCAAGAGCAGATCTTTCGATCCGCAACTGACCAGAACGAAACTCAAGAGAAGGGTTAATACTAGTGAAATGATCCTTTTCTTCATTGAAAACCTCAATATTTTAGTTTATCCTTCATTTTAGATTGCCACAAGAGACGAACCGGGGAAAATATGACCTCTTTCCCATACAAAATGTGTCCAAATTAGATATACTAACTAAATACACGAAGTTTAATGGAGTGAAACATGAACAAAGTCATCATCCTCACTGATTCAACGGCATACCTTCCCCAAAATTATGTCGATTCATTACCTATTGATGTGATCCCCCTCTCTGTCGTCTGGGACGGCAAATCTTATCGTGACGGCATTGACATGAAACCGGAAGAGTTCTATACGCGCCTGGCTAAAAGCGAGACCATGCCAACTACCAGCCAGGTGAGTGTGAATGCCTACATGGAAAAATTTAGAGAACTGCTGGATAAAGGTTACCAGGTACTCAACCTGGGAATTTCTTCTGGCATTTCTGGCTCTGTTTTTTCAGCATTTACCGCCAAAGAATCGTTCAAGAATGATCCAGTAGAAGTGATCGACACAAAGTTGGTCTCCATGGCGCTGGGTTTTCAGGTGCTCAGTGCTGCCCGTGCGGCCAAAGAGGGTGCCAGCCTTGAAGAATGCAAACAGATTGCCATTCGTGCCTACGATACCATCGGCGTTTACTTCACGGTGGACACGCTCAAGTACCTGCACGCTGGCGGCCGTATCGGTGGCGCCCAACGTCTTTTTGGTACCGCCCTTAAGATCAAACCCATTCTTGCCATCCGCGATGGCAAGATCGATGCCGTCAAGAGTGTCATCTCCTCTCCCAAGGCTATTGAGGCCATGGTCGAACTGGTCAAACGCGACGTCGGCGACAAAACCCCTGTCCGCCTGTCTGTCTTCCATTGCAATGTGCCGGAACAAGCCCAGGCTCTGCAGGATAGATTGGTAAAAGAGATGAATGCCACGGAAGCAATCCTCAGCTGGGTCAGCCCAGTAGTGGGCAGTCACGTCGGCCCCGGCACCATCAGCATTGCTTACCAGGCAGGAATGTAAGCCCTTTTCGGCCCTTGCAAAGACGCAGCCATGTGCTGCGTCTTTTTGATTCTGTTTCCTATCGTCAACCAATTCACATATAATAAGACACGTGATCATTCACTAAAATTTTAGGAGCTGAGAAAATGCCTCAAGCCACTTTTCACTTTCCAAAAGGATTCTTATGGGGAACCGCCACCGCTGCCCACCAGGTGGAGGGGCAAAACACCAATAACAACTGGGCCGATTGGGAAAACCAACCCGGACGGATCGTAGAAGGGCAAAAAGCCAACCTCGCCTGTGATTGGTGGGGCGGCCGCTGGAAAGAAGACCTGCAAAGAGCGTTTGACACAGGTCAAAACGCACACCGCCTCTCCATTGAATGGAGCCGTATTCAGCCCGAACCCGATAAATGGGACGAAAAAGCGCTGGAGCGCTATGTAGAGATCGTGCGCTGGCTGGTGGAACATAAGATGACACCACTTGTGACCCTGCATCACTTCTCTGATCCTATCTGGTTAATGAAGACCGGCGGCTGGGAAAACGAAGCCACTCCTGCCCTGTTTGAGAAGTTCGTCCGCAAAGTGGTGCCAGCCCTGCAAGATTACGTCTCATTGTGGGTCACCATCAATGAGCCAAACGTTTACATTATGAGCGGTTGGTTGGGCGGACCCTTCCCACCCGGCAAGAACGATATGGGGCTGGCTGCCAAGGTGACCGTCAACATGGTCAAAGGGCACGCCCTGGCCTACCACACCCTGCACGAATTGCAGCCCAATGCCCAGGTAGGTGTGGCGCTTAACTACCGCAGTCTCAAGCCGGCCCGCTCCTGGTCTTTGCTGGATCGTATTCCCACCAGCATTCAGAACCAGATCTACAACAATGCCTTCCATGA
>CAZWKK010000292.1:0-2934 GCA_964634855.1 uncultured Anaerolinea sp. | reverse complement strand
CCGATCATGAGTTTCACCGCAGGGGCGACTTCGCAAATCCCATCGTCGCCTCTTTTTATTTAAAAGTTCAATCCACGAATTTTCACAAATTAGTAAAACAATTTTCACTAAAACCCTTCAAAAATTTAACCGACCAAAACAAATATATAGAGAAAAACACCGACCTCTTGCGAGGTCGGTATATTGTTATTGTGTGATCAGCTTGTAGCCCAGGCGGCCGATGTTGTCGATGATGTTGACGTCCGGGTCGATCTTGGCGAACTCCTGCCGCAGCAGGTACACCAGGTATTTGAGGCGATTACGGATAGGAACGCTGTCCTCACCCCAGATCTTTTCAGTCAGTTCCTGATAAGTTACCAGGCGAGGAGCGCTCTGCATGAGCAGGTAAAAGACGTCATACATTTTGTCGGTCAATTGTATGTGATGCTCTTTAAAGATCACTTCATGGGTGGTCGTATCCAGCATCAGGTCCAGCTTTTCAATTCCAAGCCGGTTGACCTTGCCATCCCCTTTGACGCGTCGCATTACCGCTTCAATGCGTGCCAACACTTCTGCCTGGTTGAATGGCTTGGTAATGTAATCGTCAGCGCCAACTTGCAGGGCGTGAATAATGCTGTCCACCTGGCTATTGGCAGAAAGAATGATGATGGGTGTTTCAGCGATTTCGCGGATCTTGTCGATAGTTTCCCAGCCGTCCATTTGCGGCATCATCATGTCCAACAGTACCAGAGAAGGTTGAATTTCCTTCATCTTGGCAACCGCTTCGACACCGTTGTATGCGCCGGCGACATCATAGCCGTCGTGGCGCAAAATGTGCTTGAGAAGCACTACAGTATCCGGTTCATCATCTACCACTAATAATTTTTTGCGCGGTGCTTCAGGAGCCTTATCCAGATCCACTCCCTCGCTCTGCGGAATACTCTTTGTATTTTTGACCAGTGATTCCATACCAACTCCTTTTTCACAAAAGCCAAAAACAATTCAATTGATGGGGCCAGAGCAGCGGTCTACCTGGCATCCCTTTTGAGAAGAAGGAGAAAAATTCTTGCCCCGTAATGAGTTTATGATGAAGAATTATTCTCTCCGAACCAACAACTTATAACCCAACCGATCTACATTTTGAATGATATCGGTTCCTGGGTCGACATTCAAGAATTCTTTTCGTAGTAAATAGATCAAATACTTCAGACGGTTACGCACCGCCACGCTGTCTTCGTCCCAAATGGTTTCGGCAATTTCCTGGTATTTCACCACTCGCGGGGCGAATTTGGCCAACAATACCAGGACCTCGAACATTTTGCCGGTCAATTGAATGCTCTTGCCCTTGTAGAGGATCTCATAGGTTTTCATATCGATGCTGAGGCCAGCTTCGGGAAAAATGTATTGAGTGATGCTGCCAGATTTTTCAGCGCGGCGTAAAACGGCTTCAACGCGCGCCACCAATTCTTCGCCATTGAAAGGCTTGGTCACGTAATCATCAGTGCCCGATTTGAGGGCAGCAATGATGTCTTCTTTTTGACCGACAGCGGAAAGGAAGATCACCGGTACGTCACTGATCTTATGGATCTCTTCCAGGGTTTGCATGCCATTCATCTCTGGCATCAGCAGATCAAGCAAGATGATCGAAGGGTTCACTTCAACAACTTTGCGCAAGGCATCTTTACCGCTAGTTGCCCCGGCCACATTGAAATCATGAGTCATGAAAATATGTTTGATCAGGGTAATGGTGTCTGGTTCATCGTCCACAACCAGAACAGTCCGTCGGCTGCTTTGAAAGATATTGTCCAGATCCACACCACTGCCACTTAAGGTCTCATCCTTGCTTTTTGACTCTTTCATGCTCATGTGAATTTTCTCTCCACCTTCGAAATTTGCCAACCATCATAAAAAAGCGAAATCTTGGTTATTACAAAGTAAAACAATCGTATTTACGTAAATTTTACCCGGTAATAAGATTAACGCAAGTGGTTTAATCTTCTAGTAATGTCACCCTGTCATCACATGATATACTGCAATTATATTTTTGGCAAATTGAGGGCACATGTTAATTTTGGTCTCCACCCCGATCGGAAATTTAGGCGATATCACCCAGCGCGCATTGGACACATTAAAAGAAGCCGATCTGGTCATCAGCGAGGACACCCGCAAGACCGGTTTCCTGCTTAACCATTTTGGCATTAAGAAACCCCAACTTTCCTTCCGCGAAGACAACGAGCAACGTGTATTGCCCAAGATCATGCAAGAATTAGCTGAGGGACGCACAATCGCTCTGGTGACCGACGCCGGTACCCCTTCTGTTTCAGACCCCGGCTTTATTCTGGTACGAGAGGCCATTGCCCAATCCATACCGGTGACGGCCGTGCCCGGCCCTACTGCAGTGATCATGGCGGTGGTGCTTTCCGGTTTGCCTGTGCATAGCTTTACCTTCCGCGGCTTTGGCCCACGCAAATCTGGTCCCAGAAAACGCTGGCTGGCCATTGATGAACATTCACCTCACACCCTCGTCTTCTATGAAAGCCCTTACCGTCTGATCGCCTTTTTGGAAGATTGCCTGGCCGTTTATGGCGACCGCCCCACCGTGGTGGCCAATGATCTGACCAAAAAATTTGAGACGTTGTTGCGCGGCAAGACCAGCGAGATGATCGAGCAGCTTAAAAAAGAAACCCCGCGAGGCGAATACACAGTTGTGATATCCGGCGCGGGGGAAATGGTACCTGCAGAAGAAGACTAACCGTTAGGCAAAATGTTGAAGCGCGTCTTTACATCGTAATAGTCTTCGTTTTCAACCTTCTTCAGTTTTCCAACGATCCAGTACGTGGCTGGCGTCATGAGCACTTCGATCGACACCTTGAAGATGTAATTGGTCACCACCAGGGTCCAGAAGATCTCCCAGGGAAATACCCCAAACAAACTGGCCACAGAGATAAAGATGAG
>CAZWKK010000291.1:0-2940 GCA_964634855.1 uncultured Anaerolinea sp. | reverse complement strand
ATCGTGCTGCCGCAGAACTTGAATCCGCGGGCGATCATATCTTTGCTCATCGCATCGGAAATTGGGCTGGTGGCTGGAATTTCGGATAGGGATTGCCAGCTGTTTTGAACGACCTTCCCTCCCGTGAATCCCCATAAATACGCATCTAGTGAGCCAAACTCCTCGCGGATTGCGATGACTCGATTGGCGTTATGGATGATCGCATTGATCTTGGCTTTATTGCGGACTATTCCCGGGTTCGCGAGCAATTCAAGAACTTTGGTTTCGTTATATGCAGCAACAACGGATATCTCAAAATGGTCAAATGCCTGCCGGAAATGTTCCCGCTTACGTAAGATCGTATTCCAGCTTAGTCCAGCCTGCATCGCGTCCAGCGACAGGAATTCAAACAACATTTGGTCATCATGCAGCGGGACTCCCCATTCTTCATCATGATAACGAGTTAAGAGAACATCGCTAAGGTTCCATTCACATCGAGATACTGACAAATCAATAGTGTTGTCCATATGGTCTTTTTCCTAAATCCTGAATCCCGTGTGTAGTAGTATCAATGCCAACCCTATCCTACATAATTAAAGTCAATCAAAAAACTTACCCTAAAAAAATTCTCATTTCCGGTTTTGATGGCAGCTAACCGAAACATGACACAGCCGTCCGGGCTTACTACTTCCTTGCAATATTTGCGGCTTCCGCTGATTTTCTTCAGGTTCCCCCCTACTTCGTACCGCTTCCATCATCGGAAACATAATTATCATTACTTTTCTATCAGGCTGGCCAGATGGTTTTGTATATCCCAAAGTAGACAGCCATTCTTCCATTTGTCGGGCTAAAAAGCTTAATCGATACCCCTCACATTTTTTGCTTTTGTCCCGTGACCGTGCTAATCCCGGCATGGTTCGCAACAGAGTTCCTGGGAATCTACAATAACTCTATCTTGAGTGTAGAGACAGATAGACCCGAGTGGTCAAGTATGCAAATGCTTGCTTATCTGAGCGTCGAGATCGTTGATTTAGCCTTTACGTGTGCTAAATTTGAGAAGCGCATATATCGGGCAGAAGCCAAGGACAGATGTGATCAGCAAGATCACGCCGAGCACTACCAGGATAATGCCAAACGCGCCTGTGACCAGCCCACCAATATATAGATAGACAAGCAAAACAGCGACGATGGCACGGATGAGGCGGTCAATATTGGACATATTACGTTTCATAAGAAAACCTCCATTTGAACCGATCTGGATTTATGCAGTTATTATACGAGCGTTAAGCTAAGTGGTCTATAACAATCTCAAATAATTGCCAGTGAATTCAGACTGCCGGGACGCGCGGAAGGAAGATTTTGGCAGTGCTGCATCACCGACCTGAACTTATTACCACAAACAACGTTGTCCAGTTCGTTGCCTTCGTTGCGGATTTTGCGCGTAAGTATCTCAGATTGGTCAGTTAGGCTTTCACCACCCTCTGATTACTCTTAATCTTGAGAAAGGCGAAGGTAGACTGGCTCACTTAAATATCACCAAATCCATGGGCGCAAAGAATTCGATGCCTTTATCGAGCATGGCGCAGGCGTACGGGTCAACCCCCTCCAGTTCTTCTCCACCAATCTTCACCTTGTAATTTGGCGCGGGGAAGACCGCCCAAACGTCTGATAACTGCTGGCTTTTGAACATGGCTTCCACGGTCGCCCCACCGATGGCCAAGCCTTGCCCGGCGGCGTTGCCCAGGTTGGTGGTGGCTTTGTAAATGAAATCGTAATCGGCGGAGAAGCTGACCGCACTGATATCAGCCCAATAAAGCTGCGAACCCCCCGAATCATTCCTCAATTTGACTCCGCTCGAATCGATAATAAACCGCGAGTGTACCACCTGGGTGGGCTTCTCCGCGCCTTCATAACGCTTGAACCCCTGCGCGGCTTCCCGTTCGAGCCGCAGCTGTTTGTGGGTGACCGCGTTCGCTTGGAACTGGTAGGTCAGCGGGGTCATCTTGCCCAGTGTGATCAGATCTCCATCGGCGAGTTGGCGCGTGCCCGAGAAAGGCTCACCATTGATGGCTACATTTTTTGAATTCGTCACAGCAAGGATCTTCTCTGCGTCCCCCTGGAAGACCACCTTCGGGTTAATCAACTCGGAGTGTTCGTTGACAATCTTGCCCCACCCCGACTCCTGAGGATAAAGATTGATGAAATTATAGCGCCTGAGTTTGCCACCCTCAACCAGCACCAGTCGAGGCTGCCGTATTTGGGCGATGCGGGAAAGCTCAACCGACGCGCGCGTAATCTCACTGATGATCACATCGTCGCCTGGCATCAGCACGGCCTTCAAATCCTTGAGCATTTGCGCAAAGAGTTGGGCTTCCTGCCCCCTGATGTCCGCAATCGAGGGGTTTTGAGGATTGTTGATGTGGACCGTCCAGGACTCGTGCTCGGTCTCTTCCAATGTTATGGTCTCAATATCCTTGAAATAAACTTTGGTTGCTTTTCCCAAGAACGGATGGGCATAAAGCGCGTCGCCGGTGAGAAACAAACCGTTTTTGGCGCTGCCAAAGACGGTGGTATCGAGCAGTAACAGTACTTCGCTCTCGCTGGCATCTGGCGCGTATGACTTGATCGCGTTCCGGACCTTTTTCTGCGGAATGGTTGGGCTGAAGAGAAACCTGGTTTCGGGGAATTTTGAGGAGTAAGAACGTACTTTCTCTGCGAATTGGGCGTTCATGGCGGCGATCCTTTCTTGATGATCAAACTGCTGAATCGAGTCAAGGTTTACTAATGGTAGAGGTGAATTTGCGTGATCGCCACTTTGAGGCAAGAGACATTCGATACGACGCACCTCAGATTACTAAATGCAGACTATGCCCCGAGGGCAGTCCTTGCATCAGGTATTGGATTGGATTCACACCGAACCCACTATAAAGAGCAAGCGAGAGAGATAATTTATTATACGAC
>CAZWKK010000290.1:0-2969 GCA_964634855.1 uncultured Anaerolinea sp. | reverse complement strand
CGCAGCAGATTGCGTCCGCGGGTGGGGAAGTGCAGGGTGGTTTCAATGCCCACCTTGCGCTGGATGAGATCGCACACGGCCCACGGGCTCATGCGCATGCGGGCCATCGGGCTGTCGGCCACATCAATGACGTCTGCTCCGGCTTCAGCCAGCAGGCTGGCCCCGGCGAGCATTTTTTGCGTTAGCAGCCCACGCGGCGGATCCATCTCAACGGCGATGACAAATTTGCCTTCGCTCAGTTTTTGCGCCAGTTGTGTGGGCGGTAGTTGTGAGACCTCTGCTTTCACCGGTTCGCTGCTCTTCACTTCCAGGCGCGAACGTTCAAACTCATGCGGGTCGGCGCTTTCCACAGCCTCAGCCATGGAACGGATGTGTTCTGGAGTGGTGCCGCAGCAACCGCCGATGACGCAGGCGCCTTCACGCCAAAACGAGAGTGCATATTCGCCAAAATATTCAGGACCGGCCGGGTACATGATGCGCCCTTCCACCTGTTGCGGCCAACCGGCATTGGGCATGACGGAGAACACGCCATCCGGCACGGCCTCGCGCATGCGTTTGAGCAGGTTGAGCAGTTGGTTGGGGCCACCCGAGCAGTTGATGCCGATGACGTCCGCGCCCACCTGTTGGATGCGCCGCGCCACCTTTGCGGGGCTGTCTCCCAGCAGGGTGCGGTTGTCGCGCGTAAAGGTCATGGAGGCGATCACCGGAACTCCAGGTGCCACCTCTTTGGCGGCTTTGATGGCTTCCACGATCTCATACAGATCGGCAAAGGTTTCCAGGATCAGCAGGTCTACCCCGGCATCCGTCAGCGCGCGGATCTGTTCGGCGAAAGCTTCGCGTGCTTGTTCCGGCTGCACCCGTCCGTAGGGGGCTAAGCGTACACCCAGGGGACCCACATCGCCAGCGACCAGTACGTCTTTGAACGAATCCGAGACCACCTTACGGGCCAGATTTACACCGGCTTTGTTGATCTCGACCACTTTATCAGCCAGGCCATGTTGGGCCAGCTTGAAGCGGTTGGCGCCAAAGGTGTTGGTCTGGATGATCTGTGAGCCGGCATTGATGTAATCTGCGTGCACCTGGGCGACCAGGGCAGGGTTTTCCAAATTCAGCGCTTCAAAGTTGCCTTTTGCCTGGGCGCCGTGCAAATGCAGCAGGGTGCCCATGGCACCATCCGAGAGGAGGGGGCGGTTGCACGTCAGCAGGTCTTTGAAGGTTTTCTTGTTGCTCATAGGGTCTTATTCCTTAAAGAGTTGTTCCACACGGGATTCACCGATATTAAAGTACTTGGCTGCCGGATGATGCACGATGATGGCGGCCGTAGATTGCTCCGGCACCAGTTGGTAGGCGGCGGTCAGGGTCATGCCCAGTTCTTTTTCTGCCGGCAACAACTGGAACACCTTGGCATGGTCGTCCAGTTCAGGGATGGCCGGGTAGCCCCAGGAATAGCGCTTGCCCTGGTTATCTGCCAGCCCCAACTCGCGGCGGATGTGCGCGTGCAGATAATCCGCGGCGGCTTCGGCGGTCTGCACTGCCAGACCGTGGCTAAAGTAGGCTTCGCTGTATTCAGCGGCTTGCTGCAGAGAATCAAAGCGCTCACTGGCAGCTTGTCCCACGGTGACCACCTGGAAGGCCACTACATCCATCTTGCCAGAATCTACCGGCAAGAAGTAATCGGCCAGGCTCAAGGCATCGCTGCCCAGTTGGCGCGGGAAGTGGAAGCGGGTCAGAACCTTAGCTTGACGCTCAGAGAGGGAGGCCGGATCGTACACAAGAAGATCGTCCCCCTCCACCTGGGCGGGCCAGTAGCCGTAAACACCACGCGGCTGCAACCATTTTTCTTGCAGCGCCTGTTTGGTCATCCGCGCCAGGCGTTCTTCGTACTCAGCCTGAAGTTTGGTCCAGTCTTCTCCGTGGGTGTTGCGTGCGCCCCAGGAGAGGCGAAAGAGCTCGTTCTTTGCCAGATGCTTGAGGACCATCTCAAGCGGCATCTGCTGCACCACGCGCGGCCCCCAATCGCTGACGGCCGGGATGCTGGTTGCAGGGGCCACAGTGGAGCGTCTGCCTGCTGCCTGTTTACTTTTGGCTTCGCCTTCGCTGCGGTCAAACTCGAATTCAGAGTCTTTCTTGAGCTTTTCCAGGGCAGAAACACGCGTCTGCGGGTCAGAGAGCGCATCCATGGTGGAGAGGCCTTCAAAGGCGTCTTTACAATAGAAGACACCGGGTTCGTAGAGGGAACTGTCTTCGGTGCGTAAAATGCGCCGCCCGAAGCGCTCATTGATGGCCGCGCCGCCGATAAGCACCGGGAATTTGAGCCCGCGCCGCTGCAGCTCGTTGACCACCAGCGGCATTTGCTTGCTGGTGCTCACCAACAGGGCGCTCAGGCCAATCGCGTCGGCCTTTTCTTCAACGGCCTTGCTGATGATGGTCTCGGCAGGGACCTGTTTGCCCAGGTCCACCACCTCATAGCCATTATTGGAGAGGATGGTCTTGACCAAATTCTTGCCAATATCGTGCACATCGCCATAAACGGTGGCCAAAACCAGTTTGCCTTTGCTGGTGCCTTCTTTGCGCTCCAGGTAGGTTTCCAAATGACTGACGGCTTTCTTCATCACCTCGGCTGATTGCAGCACGAAGGGCAAGATCAGCTCACCGGAGCCGAACTTGTCGCCGACTTCCTTCATGGCGGGCAGCAGGGCGTTATTCAGCACGTCCACGGCTTTGGCCTGGCGTGCCTCGCCGGCCGGTATGCCAGCCACCAGCGCATCAATATCGCTGTCCAGATCGTCTTTGTAACGGTGCACGATCTTCCAGTGCAGGCGGGCAGCGGGGTCGAGCGTTTTCAGCATCTCGGCCTGGCCGTCTTTCTTTTCTTCACCGGGACCGGCTTGCTGGAAGTATTCCACCAGCTTTTGCAGCGCATCCGGGTGCTTGTTAAAGATCAGGTCTTCCGCCAGTTGGCGTTCCTG
>CAZWKK010000289.1:0-2979 GCA_964634855.1 uncultured Anaerolinea sp. | reverse complement strand
CATTTTAAACACATCGTCCCGGTTTTCACCAATGTGATCTTTGATACCAGCCAGGTGCATGCCAACACGATCTTCGCCGATATGTTCATCTGGTTGGACAATGTCAAAGCTGCCATTGAAAAACACCCTGAGACGTTGTTCGTGATCCGCGCCCACCCCGACGAATTCCGGCCCGGCAAAGAGGCGCGCGAGAGCGTCAGCGGATGGGTGAAGCAGAGTAAGGTGGACGAACTGCCCAATGTGATCTTTGTGGATTCACAGGAATTCCTCAGTTCGTACGACCTCATTCAGCGTTCCCAGTTTGTCATGGTGTACAACTCCACCATTGGGCTGGAAGCGATCCTGATGGGCAAGGTGGTGCTGGCGGGTGGAAAGGCTCGTTTTACCCAGTTGGAAACTGCCTACCTACCCAAGACACTGCCCGAATATGATACGCTGCTGGAAAAATTCTTAACCGAGGCCAAACTGGAAGTACCAGCGCACTTCATGGTCAATGCCAGGCGCTTCCTCTATTATCAACTTTACATTTCCTCCCTTCCATTTGACGAATTCCTGCGCGAAGATGGCGTGTGGAAGGGTTATGTGACCCTCAAGGACTTTCCGCTTTCTCAGCTTACCCCGGCTGCCTCGACTACCCTGCGTGTGCTTAGTGAGGGTATTTTGAACGGCAGTCCCTTTGAGATGCCGTTATGAGCCAGTCCCCTGTTTGTTCCATCATCATCCGTGCTTACAATGAAGCTGAGCACATTGGCAAATTACTCACCGGCATCCTGGCACAATCGGTGCAGGATGTACAGATCATTTTGGTGGATTCCGGTTCCAGCGATGATACTGTGGCCATTGCCCGGCAATACCCTGTGGAAGTGGTGAACATTCGTCCAGAAGATTTTTCATTCGGTCGTTCACTAAACACGGGTATCGAACATGCCAAAGGTGAATTTGTGGTCATGGCCAGTGCGCATGTCTACCCGGTCTACCCTGACTGGTTGGAGCAGATGTTGGCCCCCTTTAAAGACGAAAAAGTAGCCCTCACGTATGGCAAACAGCGTGGAGCAGAAAAGACCCAGTTCTCGGAGCATCAGATCTTTCAGCACTGGTTCCCAGAAAATTCCACCTCACGACAGACCACACCCTTTTGCAACAACGCCAATTCAGCCATCCGGCGCAGCCTGTGGCAGCAGCACCCCTATGATGAAACGCTGCCCGGCCTGGAAGACCTGGCCTGGGGCAAGTGGGCGCAAGAGAAGGGCTATGCCATTGCCTATTGCGCAGAAGCCGAGATCATCCACGTGCATAACGAATCGCTGAATGGGATATATAATCGTTATCGACGCGAAGGCATGGCCTTCAAACAGATCTATCCACATGAGACCTTCACCCGCCGCGATCTGTGGCGTTTGTTCTTCCAAAATACTTTCGCCGATTGGCGTGAAGCTGCCAAACAGGGAAGGTTGAGCAAAGATCTATGGAACATCGCCCGCTTCAGATGGTACCAGTTTAGCGGCACCTACCAGGGCTACAAACAATCTGGCCCGCTCACCTGGCGCTTAAAACAGGCTTTTTATTACCCCCATCAGGTATTCGCTCCCCGCCCGGCAGAAAATGGCCGATCTGTCGCGCCCATCGAGTATCACAAGTTGGACCACAAGCAAGATAAAAAGGATTCAGGTTCAGGAGGGCAGGTATGAAAATTCAGACGATCACAGCTTTGGTGCCTATGCGGCATCATTCTCAGCGTGTACCGGGCAAGAATTACCGCCCGCTGGATGGTCGTCCCCTGTATCAGCATATTCTCTCCACGCTCCTGCAGGTGCCTGAGATCACCACGATTGTGGTAGATACCGACAGCCCGGAGGTCATCAGCGGGGTGAAGGAACACTACCCCACTATCAAGATCTTGCAGCGGCCAGAGGACCTGCGCGCCGATACCATCCCCATGAACGAGATCCTCATGTATGACACCGGCCAACACCCAGCCGACCTTTACCTGCAAACCCATTCCACCAATCCACTGATGCGCCCTGAGACCTTCTCGAAGGGTATTCAAACCCTGGTGAAGCTCTTCCCGGCATACGATTCGCTGTTTGGCGTTACCCGCTTGCAGAGCCGCCTTTGGGATGGGTTGGGTCGGGCTGTCAATCACAACCCGCAGATCTTGCTGCAAACCCAGGATCTGCCCCCGGTATATGAAGAGAACTCCTGCATGTACCTGTTCACCCGCGATACCCTGGAAAAGAAGCGCAACCGCCTGGGCGACCGGCCGTACCTGTTTGAGATCAGCCGTGACGAAGCCTGGGATATTGATGAAGAAATTGATTTCAAACTGGTCGAATTGCTGATCCAGGCACGCGCCAAAAAGTAAAATTCAATCCAAACGAGCATTCCTTTGAAGAAACAGTGGTGGGGCATCTTACAGATCTTTCTGGTTGTGGCAGCATTGGCTGGCAGTATCTATGTTGCTTTAACCCCCGCCAACAGTCTGCTGCGCTGGTACAACATCGATGATGCCTTTTACTACTATAAGGTAGCCCGCAACATTCTTGCCGGGAATGGCATCAGCTTTGATGGCATCAACCTCTCCAACGGGTTTCATCCACTGTGGATGGTGGTCTGCCTGGCGGTGTTCTGGACTTCCAACATCAACCTGGTGCTGCCCTTGCGGCTTCTGGTGATCGTTAGTGGCCTCTTCAATGCGGCTACGGCCTGGTTGCTCATGCGTTTGCTGCGCAAGTATATCCATCCCTTGGCTGCCTTTGTGGCTGCTTTGTTTTGGGCGCTTTTCCCGCAAATCTATAACACAGGCACTGTTCACGGCATGGAAAGTGCCATCTGCGTTTTCTTCATTGTTCTGCTCATTAAAACCGTCACGGATCTGCAAGACCGCCGGGAAGTTGCTCCACTTGGGTTTAAGCAGATGGCTCTGGCCGGATTGGTGGGCGCCTTTACCATTTTGTCTCGTCTGGACAATCTTTTTATTGT
>CAZWKK010000288.1:0-2983 GCA_964634855.1 uncultured Anaerolinea sp. | reverse complement strand
GTCTTGATCACCGCGCCGGCAAAGAGAATGTACAGGGGAATGTTCGCCTTCCCAAACGAAAGCAACAGGGTGCGGTTCCAATAGAAGATATTGGAAAATCCATAACCCACCAGCAAGATCATCATGGTGGGGTAGGCACCGACGAATTTGGCACCCCAAATGGAGAGGATCCAAGGCCCAAAGAGGAGCATGGCCAAAGTAAAAACGATGGTCCAGGAACCGGAAATGATGGTAACCCGGCGCAACAAGGTACGCAGTTCCTGCCATTTCCGTTGGGCAATTGAACGGGTCATCTCTGGGAACGTGGTGTTGATGAATTGTGAGATGGGTACCATTAAGGGTTCAGCAATGCTAATGGCCGTTTTATACAGTGCGACTGCTTCTGTGTTTAATAACAAACCGATGAGAAGCGGTTCAGAGCCGCTGACCAACATTTTGACAGTACCGCTCAAATTGGTGCTGACGGTGAAGGCAGCCAATTGTTTTATAGAGGGAAGCACTGAGAATGGTGCTTTCCACCAGCCTGTGCCTAATTTCTTGTTCAATGCATTCAAGGAGAAGATCACCGGGCCAAAGCCGATGATGAATTTACCAATGAGGTAAGCCCACAAAACTGAATAGATCGACCCTTTGTAGAAAAAGGCAGCGGCGATGAGCCCGGCAGTAACAATGCTCTGGCTGAGGTTGATGATGGCCTGGATCTTGAAGCGATTGGTGATCTGCAATACGCCGGTGGCCGTTTCATTGCACAGATTGGCCAGAATGAAGAAACCGTAAAGTTGAAAGAGCGGGGTACTGCTGGCATCTTTGGCGAAATACTTGACCCCAATGGGAATGAGCAGGTAAAACACAAAAAAGGTCAAAATGGAGGTGGACGTTTCAGTGAGGTAAGCGACTTTGGCAATGGCCCCGGCTTTGACGGTGTCTTTCTTTACCAATTCCTTCCCCATGAATTGAATGATGAATTCGCCCATGCGGAAAGAAAAGAGGCGGTTCACATTGGTGGCAAACGCCATGACCACCACCAGCAAACCATAGGTTGGTGCACCCAACAGGCGGGTTGCCAACACCGTCTGAACCAGAGCCAACACCATGCCGATGGCTTGAGAACTAAAGAGGTAACTGGTATTACGAAGCACGCGCTTGAGCAGAACGTCTTCTTTGATAATATTCAGGAGTTTTTGAAACCAGGCTTTCATGGCGTAAGAATTTGGCTGGCCCAACTGCGGTTGTCTAAATACCACTTGACCAGCTCGTCTAAACCTTCATCTAGCGAGACCAGCGGTTCCCAGTTGAGCACGCGGCGGGCTTTTTCTACGTTGGCCCAGTTGGCGTCTGCATCTACGGGATTGCGATCGATATATTCAATCTTGGCCTGCACACCCAGGCGGGTTTCCAGTTTGTGAAGTAATTCGTTGATGGTCACGGTTTCATGCCCACCCAGATTGATGATCTCATAGCCAAGGGGTTTGAGACCCATCAGCACACCCCGGGCGATGTCTTCCAGGTAGGTAAAGCCGCGCATTTGTTCGCCGTCACCGGTCACCTTTACGGTTTGCCCTTCTGCCAGCCATTTGGTAAAGCGGAACATGGCCATATCCGGGCGGCCGGCAGGTCCGTAAACAGTAAAGAAGCGGAAAACGGTGGTATCGAGGCCGTACAGGTAATTGTAGGTATACGCCATTACCTCGGCGGCTTTTTTGCTGGCAGCATAGATCTGCAGTGGATGGCTGGAGTCAGCATCTTCTGGTGTGGGCAAGGGAGCCCCAGACCCGTAAATACTGGAAGTGGAGGCCAGCACAAGCTTTTTGATGTCATTCTTTTTGCAATATTCCAACAAGTTTAGTACGCCGTTTGCATTGGTCTGCAAGTAGACTTCAGGAATTTCCATTGCCTGACGAACACCAGGACGGGCGGCCAGGTTAATGACGCCGTCCATCCCGGGGTATTTTGATGCAATATCAGCAAAGATTTCTGCCCGACAAATATCGTCGTGCAAAAAGGTGAATCCCTGGAGCTGTTTAAGATGTTCCAGACGCCAGTACTTAAGCCTGACGTCATAAGAGTCATTCAGGTTGTCAACGCCGATCACACGATGACCCTGTTCGAGGAGCATCTCGATCACCCGGTGAGCAATAAAGCCGGCAGCCCCCGTGACCAGGTATTGAGCCATTAAAGCCTCACTACTTTCGGATTCTTCAGACCTTTTTTGCCAAGGGCATTACGGGTATCCACGATCAATTTGGCATTGGCCAGGATGGAATCGTAATTGTATGCTTTGTGATTGGTAACGATCACCACGCAGTCAGCAGCCTTCACCTCAGCATCGAGGTCTTTGATGGATTCGATTTGCCAGCCTTCGTGTTTGACGGTGGGAATGTAGGGGTCATGGTATTCCACATTGGCACCCTTGGCCTGTAAAAGGCGAATCACATCAATAGAAGGGCTTTCGCGTACATCATCAATATCCGGTTTATAGGCCACGCCCAAAACCAGCACTTTGGACCCATTGAGGGCCTTGCTGTGCATATTTAGCGCATCCTGTACCTTGGTGACAGCAAAACGCGGCATGGAGGTGTTGATCTCCGAAGCCAGGTCGATGAAGCGTGCGGTGTAATTGAGGGAGCGTAACTTCCAGGAGAGGTAGAGTGGGTCAATGGGAATGCAGTGCCCGCCAAGACCTGGGCCGGGTTGGAATTTCATAAAGCCAAATGGTTTGGTGGCAGCAGCATCGATCACTTCCCACACATCCACACCCAGACGGTCGCACATCAGCGCCAGTTCGTTCACAAAGCCGATGTTGATCATGCGGAAGGTGTTCTCCAACAGTTTAGCCATTTCGGCCACCTCAGTGGAGGAGACGGGCACAACCGTATCCAAAGCCTGAGCATACCAGGCAGCAGAAACCTCGGTGCATGCTTCGGTCATACCGCCGATCACCTTGGGGGTGTTTTTGGTGGTCCAATCGGTGCGGCCTGGGTCT
>CAZWKK010000287.1:0-2992 GCA_964634855.1 uncultured Anaerolinea sp. | reverse complement strand
TCGCCGCCATAGACCACCTGGCCGATGCTTACTTCGCGGAACTGGGCCACGGCAAACAGGGCAGCAGCTTCCATTTCCACCACCTCACAACCTTCTTCCAGGCGGGCTTTGCGTTTGCCTTTGGTCTCGCGGTAAATGGCATCGGTCGTCCAGGCTTTGCCCACGCGGAAATCCAGGCCGGTTTCTGTGAAGGTATCGATAAGAGCACGGGTCACTTTGCCGCGCGGCTCCACTTCTCGTGAGGGCGGGATGTAATGGTAAGAGGTGCCCTCATCGCGCACCGCCGAGGTGAGGATCACCGGGTGGCCGGCAGCGATCTCGCGGTTGAGTACCCCGCAGCCGCCGCAGACCACGAACTTGGTCACGCCGATGGCGATGAGCTCTTCCATAAACGCAGCAGCCAGCGGCGCACCCACCCCGGGGTGGCAGACTGTAATCGCACGACCATCCACTTCGTAGGTATAGACCGGATTGGGACCGATCTCGGAATTCAGCTCAAGCATGGGCTTGAGTTCACCAGCTTCGGCCATCTCATTGAGAACTTCATTAAAAAAGCAGAGTACCCCCACGTTGGGCACTGGCCCGCTGAGGTTGGCCTTGAAGGCGTCCGGGTTGAGGATGGCTCCGCGGTCGGAGTCAAACTCTAAAATAGGAAAAGGTTCGGTCATGGATCATCCTTGAATGGCGGCAACGTAATCGCTGCCAAATTTTTTTTCAAATTCGCGCAAGGCATCATTGGCGATCTTGCGAGCCCCTTTGCTGTTCTGGGCCAGTACCCGTTTGGCGCAGGCCACTGCCTCAGCGCGCAGCGCGGGGCGCCATTTGGCAATATTGCGCAGCGCCCAGTTGACGGCCTTCCAGACAAAATTGCGGTCATCAGACGCGGCCGCCTCAATGAGCGGGAAGAAACCGCGCACCGTCTCATCTGGGATGTCCTTGCGGTGCACCACCAGCGCGGCGATCATGGCAAAGGGGGCGCGGCGCACAAATTCTTCTTCACGCTTGGCCCAGACGGGCAGAACCTCCAGGCAATAGGCGGTGTGGATGAAAAGCTCATCGGTCACCTGATCCACCACATCCCAGGAATCAAAATCGTTCACCCAGGCTTCCATCTGCTCACGGGTCACCAACTTGGGGTCATCCACTTCGCCAGCCAGAATGCGGGCCTCATGCACACCCGTCTGCCAGAGCTGTAGGGCTAGCTCATGATCGCGAATGCCCTTGGAGAGGGCACGCAGGTCATACATGGAGATGCCCAGCATCTTTTCGCCCTGAATGCCAAAGCGCTGTTGGCCGGCCACGTTGGCGGGGTTGGCCATGGAATTGAGTTTGTCCATCAGCTCAGCGAGTGTTGGGGTCATAAGGTATCCAGTCAATCGAATTCACCCCGCCAAACCGTTCCTGCATGGTGGTGATGGCTTGCGGGTTGTTATCTACCAGAATAAACTGCCGATCCAGTTCCAGGCAGGCTGCGCCAGTGGTACCGCTGCCGGCAAAAAAGTCGAGCACAGTTTCGCCCGGGTTGGACGATGCGGTGATGATGCGGCGTAGAATGCCGAGCGGTTTCTGGGTGGGGTAGCCGGTCTTCTCTTTGCCGTTGGTTGCCACAATGGTATGCCACCAGGTATCTGTGGGCAGCTTGCCGCGGGCGGCTTTCTCTGGCCCCACCAGCCCGGGCGCCATGTAAGGAATACGCTCAATGGCCTCCACGTTGTAGGTGTAATGGGCAGGGTCTTTGGCGTACCAGAGGATGTTATCGTGCTTGGCGGGCCATTTCTTTTTGGTACGTGCACCGTAATCATAGGCCCAGATGATCTCATTCAAGAAGTTCTCGCGGCCAAAGATCTGATCCAGCAGTACCTTGCAGTAATGCACCTCGCGGTAATCGATGTGGAAGTACAGGCTGCCGTGTGGCTTGAGTACCCGTTTGGCTTCCAGCAGGCGTGGCTCAATGAAGGTGAGGAAATCATCAAAGATATCGTTGTAGGCCTTGGAGCCCAGCTTCACCGTCTGGTAGCGCGTCCCGGCAAAGCCGGTGCGGTCGCCAGACTCGCTGCGTTCCGTGCGGATCTGCGTGCGCTGCTGCACGTGCCCGGTGTTGAAGGGCGGATCTATATAAATAAGGTCCACCGATTCAGCCGGCAGGCTGCTCAGCACGGCGAGGTTATCGCCAAAGTAAATGGTGTTTTGCGGCATGAGGTAATTCTAGCAGAGGTTGGAGAAAAGATGAATTCAAATATTATGAATTTTGGATACAGGTATTTTGGTTCAAAATTATTTCAACAATTGGTATAAAATTAACGCAAAAGAACTATCGGAGAAGAAAATGGCTACCCAAAAATTTAATGGCTCAGATTATCTTCTTTTATTATTATATTTGGATAATAAATCACCAATTAAAGGAGCCGTCAGATTAGAAAAAATGATGTTCCTCTTTAATGAAGAGATCGCCAATGTTTTACGAAACAAAGGATTAGACTCTTACAATTTACCGACATTTATAGCATACAATTATGGTCCTTTCTCTAAAGATGTTTATATGCAAGTCGATTTCTTCTCGAGTATTGGGTTTGTTAAAATTACGAACGTTTACTCAAATGAAGATTTGGCTGAAGTTGATGAATGGGAAGAAGGATATTTTATCGATGAATTGTGGGCTGATGAAAGCTCAATAGTCATTCCGGATAACAAATACTATATTTATCGAATAACAGAATTGGGAAGCCAATATGTTGAGTCTAATATTTTGCAAGAAATAAAAGATGACCAATTAGCTTTCTTGAACAAATTCAAGAAACAAATCGTTAAAATTTCAATAGATAGCTTACTTAAGTATGTATATGAAAAATATCCCGAATATGCTGAAAAATCTTTAATTAAAGATGAGGTATTAGGAAGTGAATAAGTATTCCGAATTTGAACAAAGGGAATATTTTGTAAAATCTTTTACCCACCCTTCTCTTGAACTTTTTTATGAAATTCCTGTATTTAG
>CAZWKK010000286.1:0-3001 GCA_964634855.1 uncultured Anaerolinea sp. | reverse complement strand
TATAGGGCAAGACCATGCCTGCGTCTGCCACCTTGAAAAAGTGCTCGGCCTGCGCCAGGCGTACATCTCACAACAGTTAATGCTTTTACGTAAGGCTGGCCTGGTAGCCACAGAGCGCTGCGGCCGTCACATTTTCTACTCCATCCCCGATCCGCGCTGGCTGGAGCTGGTGGCCACCGCCGCGCTGATCGCCAACATCCCCCTGCCCTCCTTCAACCTGCCAGAGATCGAGGGCTGTTCTTACCAATCTTGTTCATCCAAATAAGAGGTTCTCATGAGTGCTGACCCACAAAGCAAGCCCCGCTTAAAATGGCTCGACCGCTACCTGACGCTGTGGATCTTCCTGGCCATGGCCCTGGGCATTGCCCTCGGCTTTTTCTTGCCGGGGATGAAAGATCTCATCAATCAGTTTTCTGTAGGCACCACCAACATCGTCATCGCCGTCGGGCTCATCCTGATGATGTATCCGCCCCTGGCCAAAGTCCATTATGAAGACCTGGGCAAGGTCTTCCGCGATCGCAAACTGATCGTGCTGGCCATGCTGCTCAATTGGATCATCGCCCCTGCGCTGATGTTCCTGCTGGCGGTCCTCTTCATGCGCGACAAGCCCGACTATCTGGTGGGCCTCATCATGGTGGGCATCGCCCCCTGTATCGCCATGGTCATCGTCTGGAACGACCTGGCCCACGGTGACCGCGAGTACGCCGCCGGTTTGGTGGCGTTGAACAGCCTGTTTCAGGTCTTCTTTTACAGCTTCTATGCCTACCTTTTGATCACCGTCTTGCTGCCCCTCTTTGGGCTGCACGGCAGCGTGGTCAACATTACCATCGGGCAGATCGCCAAGACCGTTTTCTTCTACCTGGGCGTGCCCTTTTTGGCTGGCATGCTCACCCGTTATCTGGGTCTCAAATTCAAGGGCAAAGAGTGGTACGAAAAGAAGTTCCTGCCGCGCATCAGCCCCATCACCCTCATTGCCCTGCTCTTCACCATCATCGTCATGTTCAGCCTCAAGGGTCAGCTCATTGTGCAATTGCCGCTGGATGTAGTGCGCATTGCCATCCCCCTGCTGCTTTACTTCATCATTATGTTCGTGGGCGGATTCTGGCTCAGCCACAAGGTGGGCGCCAGTTATTCCAACAGCACCACCATTGCCTTTACCGCCGCCAGTAACAACTTTGAGCTGGCCATCGCCGTCTCTGTGGCCGTGTTTGGCATCAACTCTGGCCAGGCCTTCGCCGCCGTCATCGGCCCGTTGGTGGAAGTGCCGGTCATGATCGCCCTGGTCAACCTGGCCTTCTGGTTCCAACGCAGATGGTGGCAGAACGACCCCACCTGACCCTGACCCTCTCTAAATAACAAAAAGTGACCTTCGCTGCCCCGCAAGGTCACTTCTTTTATGTCTGGAGTATAATCTTTGTTCAGCGGCGATGGAGTCCGCCCTTAACCGCCTTGCGCTGATGACTCCTGCACCTTATTTTGGAGTTGATTCTATGCGGAACGTCCTCATCATCGGCGCCGGCGGAGCCATTGGCGCAGTCCTGCGCTATTTGGTCGTCCTTTCCACCCAGGTCTTCAAAGATAAAGTTCCCGTCCCTCTGGGCACATTGCTGGTCAATGTGATCGGCTGCCTGCTCATTGGCGTGCTGGCCACCCTGGCCGAAAACGGTCAGGTGCTCACAGCAGAACACCGCAACTTCCTCATTGTCGGCATCCTCGGCGCCTTCACCACCTTCTCCACCTTCGGCTACGAATCCGTGGTCCTGCTCAAAAACGGCGCCCAGTTCAACTTCTTCGCCAACCTCGCCCTGCAGCTCATCCTCGGCTTCAGCGCCGTCTGGGCCGGTATGAACCTGGCCAGGCTCTTCCAAAAGGGATAGGGTACTTGACGCCCCAACGCGGGCACAAGTGTGTCTGCCTGGATGAACCTACCTGATAATGTATCCACTTCGTTAGCCAACAACCGCCAGATGATCCCATTGTTCTTTGCTATGCACCCCTTCAGTGGGCATGCATGGCCACAGCGGTGGAACCAAAACCGTAGTATTTGAGGGTGTTGGTGTGGCTGCCATTGATGGAATTACTTTCCCTTGAACAAATCCTTTTTATAACTTACTTTGTGTTAAGATCTTTCATTTGGCTGATGATAAATCCTTGTTTGTACTTCTCATATTCTTTTGGGCTGCGTTTGTGTATATCAAATTCATCCCATGTCAAGAATTTTTCAGATCGCACAAAACCGATGTGATTTCCAAATCCAGCCTTTAAAGTGGATAAGACAACTTTTTCGGTGCATAAAATAAAACCCGTTCGCCCAGCCGAGACGATATCGTTTCCGTTCCAGTTTTCCATTAGCATTTTAATTCCCGCTGTAAGTTTTGTCGTCACTTTTGGGAAAGCATTGCTCTGAAGCCCGCAAACGGGACACGGTTCTCCCGTCGGCGGTGGTTGCGATAACCTAACCGAGCTAGTTGGAATAACAGATTTATAATCAGGGATATTTTTTGGTAGCGGTCTTTGCTGATTTTCATACCACCCAGATATAAATACTTCTCCCAATTTATATCCACTGATTCCTGCTGACTTCCAACTTTCAATTACATCTTCGCGGAGCAAATATAAGCCATGCGAATTCCATAAGTAAGCCTCAAACCCTCTGCCCAAGTAGCTTAGCTCTAGATCAACGTGAGAACTATTCCAGTCTCTTGTCCTATTGAGCTTACAATTTGGACATATTTGTGGGGGTTCTGTTTTCATACATTGACCACCAGCAAAGTATTTAATATTTTTGTTGCGTACAAGGATAAACATTTGGTTATCTTGCATTATATCTCCTAGGGCCAAGTAAACCCATATATGTTAGCAAGGGCAGACGCTTTTAATTCAACGTCATTTATTGTTATATTTTCTCCCATTTGATCAAACCAAGTCACCCACTCATCATTATAAGCCCGCGACCAAGATTGATGCTCTCCCGCCTTGACCCAGGCTCCCCATTTTGGAT
>CAZWKK010000285.1:0-3024 GCA_964634855.1 uncultured Anaerolinea sp. | reverse complement strand
TGGCTTCTTCCACCTGACGCACATATTCTTTCTTCATAGAGGGAGCGCTTTTCTCAAACGCCTCCAGCGCATTGGCTTGCTCTAACGCTTTCAGCAGATCATCAGGCAGTTCCACCGTTCGTGCTTCCAGATCCAGTTCCAGGGTCACGTCGGCTTCATCCCCACCGTTGATGCCGGAAGCCTGGCGATGGTCAGCGCTGAAGCTGATCATGTATTTGCCATCCATCACCGCGATGGCGCTGCGGTAGCTGTAATTACCGATCTTTACCCGTACCAGCGGACGTTTGCCCCCGCCGAGTTGTTCGATCACTTCTTCCGGAACCTGGATGCCGGCTGTGTTTTTGCCAGTTTGCAAAACGGTCGTATGAAAGGATATAGGGGTTGAGTGGGTCATCTTTTCATCTCCTGCTAGCATCATAGCATAAATTCAGATGGATGTTGTCGGATTTAAAGAATCGAAAGGGACGTAACAAACATTACGTCCCTGATGGATCTGGACTTTCACCGACAATTCAATGGCGATCTAATAGAAAAAGATCAGCCAGGCATACTGAAGGGCTGATAGTTCAGGTCAACGTAACAACCCAGGGTGGGGAAGGTGTAGCGGACGGTAAAAGCTGGTCCGGGGAAGTGACTGAAGGTGAGGTCATCTTCAAAAAATATGGCTGATCTTCCGACCATATTTATACCGACGACGGTGCTTCCTGTTGTGCCACCAGTGATCTCACTTTCCGAATCTGAATCCACGTGGGTGATTGCATAAGTGACAGGAGTTCCCAAGGCGACACTCTCGGGTACATTCAATCCGATATGAATGGCGGTTGTGATTACGTAGCCATAATTTTCATTATAAGTATAGCCACCTGCAAAACTGCATGCTCCGGAGGCTGATTTCTCTACCAGTTTGCTGGCATCCACCACCCAGGTGATGAGGGCATAGGTGCCATTCGCGCTGACAGTGGCGCATGCCCAGGAGAAGGTGCCTTCTTCAGGGGTGCTGACGCTGGTATCCAACAATTTCCAGACGCTGCCATCCCAATAGCCCACTTTGCCGCCCCAACCCTGGTTGAGCGCAGTGATGGGGAAGCAGGCCTTGGCGGTGCCATAGCTCAGCCCGCTTACCAAAACACCATTGCCATCAAACTGCTTCTCACCGAGGGGGAATCCACTGGGCACGATCAATCCGCCTGCTGTGGTAGTCTGGCCGGGCAGCTTTAGCACCGGCACCGACGACACAGTAAAGACCGCATCCCCAGAGATGGGGGTGACGGTGGCGCTACCACTTGAGGCAGCAGCTGCAGTCCCGACCAGAGAAAGCACAAGGGCAAGGGTCAAGACCATGCTTAACGCAAATCTAGTTTTCGCTTTCATTGAATTCTCCTGTTGTGCTCTATTGAACTAATGATGTGGACGAAAGAACATCAAGTAAGGTATTTGTGAACAGTTTCCCCAAAAAGACATAAACATTAATGTAAAAAGCATAGCACAAATCATTGGTAAATGCTACTAAAATATTGAAGAAATATTTCTATCTGCAATTAACAAACACCGCCCTCCATTTTTTGGAAAGCGGTGCCTAAAAGTTTGGATTTATTGCTTCAAATATAACTGTACCACGCCGCCGTAGAACTCCTGAGACTCGGACAAGTGCAATTGTACTCCCAGCGTTTGCGGGATGAGCCCATCCGGATCGGTGAAGTTGTTTTGGCTGTACACCAACCACACACGCTGATGTCCCTTGAGCAGTTCATTCAAGGCAGGCACGTCGGCGGTGGTCATCACCGGCTCGGCCACGCCACTGGTGTGCAGGTCCAAGGGCAGCCCTACCTCGTCAAAATCAGCCGGGGCACCATACAGATAGGGGCGAACGTAATAATCAAAGGGGATCTTGGCCAGATTGGTGTTAAACAACACCAGGTCGCCTTTTTCTGCGTGCCCCACCACCGCTTTTGCAGGGGTGAGCCAATCTTCACGGGGGATGAAGCGGAAGTAATCGCTGGCGGCGAACAGGTTGAAGGTGGCCACCAGTCCCAACACCAAAAAGACGAGGCCGCGGAATTTCAGTTTTGTGATGCCGGCGGCGATGAGCAGATATAGCGCCAGGGTGGACCAGATGAGGGTGCTGGCATCGAACATCGGGTTCCAATGGCTCACCAGCAGTTCAAGGGCAAACGGCAGCGCAAAGAGTGTGACCAGAAAAAGCAGTTTGGCAGGTGCTCTCCTGAAGAAGATGATCCCCAATAAGATCAATACCCCAAGCAAGCCCCAGATGCCCCTGGCGATGTTGACCGGGGTAAATGGGGAGGTGTTCAAGAAAGTCTTGAGCGCAACCAGAACATCTGCCAGGTTGGGGGCGCTGAGCCAGTTGGGGTGCGCAGAGGTACCGGGTTTGAGCAGGGAGGGCAGCAGCCATGCCAGCCACAAAGCCACGATCACTGCCTGAGACAGCAGCCAGTTCATTATCGAGGGGGAGTGCATGGCGTTAGGCTGCATTAACCGGCTGCGTTTTTTTAGCAGTTTCAGCCCAAACACAAAGAGATTGATGGAGACCAAAAAGAGCCATCCGCTGGCGTGGCTGAGCAACGTGGCGGCCGAAAAAACTACCAGCGCCAGCCAGGAAAGATCCGTGGAGATGCTGTGGATGGGCAGCCAGCGGTGTCGGTAGACCCAGGCGCGCAGTCCTTTCTGGTCAGCGGCAGGGCGCTTCTTGTAAAAGTCGCGCTCGCCGGTACTCTCGGCCGGTCCAAGCGTGCGCCAGGCGTGAAGGTAGTCTTTGAATTGGCTGCCAAACGGCCGGGTGGAGCGTTCATCCGTCAACAGGCGCACCAGGGCATACAGCGCCACGGAGGCATTGAAGGTAAGCAGGGTAAAGACGCTGGCTTCTTGAGCGTAATAAATGTGGAAGGGCGAAACCGCCAGCAACACCGCCGCTGCCAGCCCCACCAGGGTATTGGCTAACCGTTTGCCAATGAGGTAGATCATGGGGATGGTGGCCGTGCCCAGCAACACAGAAAGGAAGCGTAC
>CAZWKK010000284.1:0-3031 GCA_964634855.1 uncultured Anaerolinea sp. | reverse complement strand
CCCATCAGGTTGATGATGCCATTGGCGACTGAGCGGTGCTCAGAAGGGGTGATATCTGGCATCAGCGCCACAACCGGTGTACGCCACACGGCCATGCTCAGCAGCAGCATAACTGCGGCCAGGAAGAACAGGAACAGGCTTTTGGCGGCAGGCAGCAGGATGAAAGCAGCAGCTGCAATAGGGGCACCAATGAGGATGAAAGGCAAACGGCGGCCAATGCGGGTACGCAGATTATCGGACCAACTGCCCACTGCCGGTTGAATAAACAGGGCGGCAATGTTATCCAGGGTCATGAACATGCCAATGAAACCGGCGGCCAAAGAGAAACGATCTTGCAAGAAAATGGGCACGTAGGCGTTATAAACGCTCCAAATAACACTTACGCCAAAGAAACCAAAACCGAGCAGAAAGGTCTTGCCATAGCTGAATTTCATCTTCGTTTCCTTTCGATCTTTTGTAGAATGTCAAATTGATTAAAGCACACTATTAAAAAAAGACAGCGAATTAATCTTCGCCATCTTTTTTGTTTTCATTTTCTTGCGCCCATTTCTTGAGGAACTTTTTATCCGCGTCTGTGAGAGGGAAATTCTCCAGCAGGTCAGGGCGTTTTGCCAGCGTGCGCAACAAAGATTGTTCGCGGCGCCAGCGATTGATCTGGGCATGATTGCCAGAGAGCAAAACATCAGGTACATGCCAGCCGCGGTAATCTTCAGGTTTGGTGTAATGCGGGTACTCCAGCAGACCGGAGGCAAAAGAATCATCCTCAGCGCCGGTAGGGTCGCCTAAAACACCTGGCAGGAAGCGCGAGATGGCGTCAATAAGGATGAGGGCGGGCAATTCACCACCGGTGAGCACGTAATCGCCAATGGAGATCTGGTCTGTGATCAGGTGTTCGCGCACGCGTTCATCAATGCCTTCATAGCGGCCGCAGAGAATGGCCACGCGAGGAAGTCCAGACAACTCTCTTGCTATATTAGATGAAAAAGGTCTTCCCTGAGGAGTCATCAAGATCAAGGGGCAGGGGAGTGGATTCCCTAACACGCTTTCTACTGCATCAAAAATGGGCTGGGCTTTCATCACCATACCGCCGCCACCACCGTAAGGGGTGTCGTCGGTGGTGTGGTGTTTGTCTGTTGTCCAATCGCGGATGTTGTGGGTGGCAACGTTAATGAGCCCGTTTTGTCGGGCTTTTTGTAAAATGCTGGCCTGTAAATATGGCTCGATCACTTCGGGCAGGAGGGTGAAGATATCAAATTGCATACTGTCATTCTAGCGAAAAGGGGGGCAACTGACAAGGCTGGAAGTGCATCTCACACAGAGACACAGAGAGCACGGAGAAATACATCTCACGCAAAGATGCAGAGAGCGCGGAGAAGTGCTTTTTTGTAAACCCATATTTTTAACAGATGGTCAAAAATAATTCTCCAGTTTCTCGATTTTCTTCAGGTTTTCCTATTCTCTTGTCTCTGATCACTGATCCCTTGCTTTTGTTTACTGATCTCTGATTACTGATTACTGGTTTCTGATAACTGGTCCCTGACCCCCATTCTGCACTCTCTGCTCTCGGTTCTCTTTCATTTAGGCTACCTTGACGCGCGTTCTGACCATTGGTATGATGAAAATCTATGTATATTAAAGGCAGTAAATGGAACATGTCGCGTCGTCGTCAGCGTTCCAATCCGTTTCGGGTGATCTTGCTGGTGCTGGTCATCGCCGGGTTGTTCGCAGCCGACCGTTTTATCGTCCCCACCGTTCCCAATCTTTTTATGCCCACCTCCACGGCCACTCGTCCGCCTGAGTCTTACATTACCGATGCTCAGAAGCTGGAAAATGAAGGCCGTTTGACCCTGGCCATCAACTCTTACAAACAGGCTGTTGAGGTCGACCCCAAGAACCCAGCCAACTACCTGGCACTGGCACGTTTATATATCTATACTGGCAGCTATGCAGATGCCGTCACCCAGGCAGAAAACGCCCTGCTGCTCAACCCAAACAACGACACCGCCATGGCACTGCGTGGATGGGCTTTGAGCTTTGAAGGCGATTACATCCGGGCTGAAGCCGCACTCAATGATGCCATCTCTACTAATTCGCAAAATGCGGCTGCTGTTGCTTATCTTTCTGAAGTTTACATCGACATGGTCCAAGCTGGCCAGGGACAGTTAGACACTAGCGAGAAAGCCATTGCTCTTTCTAAACAAGCCGTAGAAATGGCACCAGGTGCCATCGAAACCCACCGCGCTCGCGGTCTGGTCTTGGAATATACCGGTAATTATCAAGAAGCTGTTACCGAATTTGAAGCAGCGATCGCCATTAATCCGAACATCGCAGACCTTCACCTGGCTTTGGGTAGAAACTATTACTATTTGCAGGAATATGATTCGGCCATCACGGAATACACCAAGGCCAATGCTTTGAACCCGAAAGATTCAGCTCCTGAATCTTTGATCTCAAACGTTTACCTGATCAACGGTGATTACACCAAAGCCGCCCAGTATGCCGAGGCAGCTTTGCAGGACAACCCGGTGGATCCGTACCTCTACGGCAACCTGGGCTTGATCTATTGGCGACAATCCTTCTATCAGGATGCTGTGGACGTGCTGAAGATCGCAGTGCAGGGTGGAAGTACCACAGATGGACGTACCATCACCGGGTTAAGCATGGATTATGGCAAAGCTGGAACCTTTTATTACACCTATGGTCTGGCACTGGCGAATGTAGGCCAATGCAGCTTGGCATTGCAGATCGCTCAGGCAGTGGCCAGTGGTATGCGCAATGATGAAGTGGCTGTTTATAACGCCCAGGAGATCATCAATACCTGTGAGCAGTTGGCAAAATCAGGGGCAACTGAAGTGCCTACCCCAACTGAAGGGGCGTACCTGATACAACCAACTTCAACTCCTGATCTTACAACTCCTTCGGTTGTGCTGCCCACTGAAACGCCCGCGCCATAGGATCAGCAAACTACAAGACAAAGAAAAATGATCGATTACAACGATAAAAAACACATTTTCAGCCCACAGCGGAAGCG